>CAXBPJ010000135.1:0-5252 GCA_963977325.1 uncultured Brevundimonas sp.
ATCCTTCCCAGCCCTCGCCGGTACAATGCGGGCAGCCCCGGCCCCTATGTGCGTCGCCGCGCCTCGCGCATCCAGGCGGCGATGGGCACGATCCGTAACGAAGGGCTGGACGCCTGCGTCTTCGACGGCTCAGCGCCGGCGGCGGCCTCCGAACGAGACGGCGAACCGGCCCGGTCCGCCCGTCGCCAGCAACAGCCCGACCAGCCCCGTGATCGCGGGCTCGTAGACCGCGCGGGCGTCGCCCCCGGCCCCGCCGATCAGGACGACCGCGACGGCGAAGTTCAGCCCTATCAGCAGGCCGACCCATCGGGTCCACAGCCCTGGCAGCAACAGCAGCCCGCAGGCGAACTGAACCCAGACCGAAACCGGGGCGGCGATGTGGGGCCAGGGACAGTTCAGCCCGCCCAGGAAGGCGGCGAACTCGGCCATCCGCTCGGCTGAGGCGATATTGTCCCAAACGCCCCAGACCAGGAAGCCGCCGAGGTAGAGACGGACGGCCAGCAGGGCGGCGTCGTGAGGGCGGCTCAACGGCTCAACGCGTGGACGCACGGCTCACTCCTCGTCGGCGTAGATCGCCACTCTGGCCTCGGCGTTGGAAGCGATCGCGCCGCGATACATGCCGGAGGTGTTGAGCGCGAAGGCGTGAGCCCCGTCGGCGTCCATGACGATGACGCCGCCGTCGCCGCCGAGCTGTCCAACCTCGGCGATCTCGGCCTCGCCCGCCGCCTGGGCGCCGTCGCCGCGACCCATCCGGCCGCAGATGTCGCGCGCCACCGTGGCCCGGATGAAATATTCGCCCGAGCCGGTGGCCGACACCGCGCAGCCCTCGGCGTTCGAGGCGTAGGTGCCGGCGCCGATGACCGGGACGTCGCCGACCCGGCCCCAGCGTTTCATGGTCATGCCGCCGGTGGAGGTGGCGGCGGCGAGATTGCCCTGGGCGTCGAGGGCCACGGCGCCGACCGTGCCGAACTTCTTCTCGTTAAGCGGCGGGGCGGGGAGGTCGGCCCGATCCTCGCCCTCGTCCGGAGCGCCTTGGGGTCGCTCCGGAATCCGCAGGCCAGCCTCGGTGAGGGCGCGTACCAACCCCTGCCAGCGACGCTCGGTGAAGAACCAGGCGGGCTCGACCTGCTCCAGCCCCTGTTCGGCGGAAAAGGCGTCGGCGCCTTCCCCGATCAGGAAGACGTGGGGTGAGTTCTCCATCACGGCGCGGGCGGCGGCGACCGGATGGCGGGTGCGGGTCAGGCCGGCCACGGCGCCGGCGTTCAGGGTGGCGCCGTCCATGATGGCGGCGTCCAGTTCGTTGCGCCCCGCCGCCGTGAAGACCGCGCCGCGCCCGGCGTTGAACAGGGGGTCGTCCTCCATGGGCTCGATGGCGGCCTGGACGGCATCCAGCGCGGAGCCGCCGTTGCGCAGAACCTTGGCGCCCGCCTCAAGCGCGCGGGTGAGGGCGGCGCGATAGGCGGCGTCCTGCTCGGGGCTGAGGTCGGAGCGCTCAATCACCCCCGCGCCGCCGTGGATGGCCAGGGACCAGCGCGGCACCTCCTGGGCAAGGGCGGGCGCCGCGATCAGGGCGAGGGCGAGCGAGAGGGCGGCCATTTTCATGCGGAGGCTCCCGAGGTGGTTCGGGCAGTCTGGACCGCGATCTACCGGGTTCCAAGCCATCTTCTCCCTCCCCTCCAGGGGAGGAGGGTCGGCGGAGCCGACCGGGCGGGGGCGCTCCCCCCCCGTCGACGCTGGCGCGCCGACGTGCCCTCCCCTGTCGGGGAGGGAGAGCGCTCTAGCCCGGCTTCCTACGCTTCGGGTCGCGGAGATATCCGGCTCATGCCCCCGGCGGCCCCCCGGGCGGCCGCTGCGCCGCCCGCTTTTCCCAGAGCTTTCGCCACACTAGTTGGCCGACGCTGGGGATCAGCCCGACGACGACCGACACCACGACGATCTGCAGAAAGCTTGCGAAAGGCCAGATGTTGACCGCGAATCCCGCCCCGATTCCGGCGAATACCGGACCGAGCCAGGGCAGCCAGTGGGGCGGCTTGGGCACCCGCCGCCTCCTTAGGCGTCCACCTTGATGACGCCCCGCCGAATCTGGTCCAGCTCGATGGAGTCGAACAGGGCCTGGAAATTGCCCTCGCCGAACGCCTGGTTGCCCTTCCTCTGGATGATTTCGAAGAAGATCGGCCCGAAGGTGTCCTGGGTGAATATCTGCAAGAGGATGCCGTCCTCATCCGAGCCGTCGATCAGGATGCGGTTCCGGCGCATCCGCTCCACGTCCTCGCCGTGGCCCGGCAGGCGCTTGTCGATCAGTTCGAAATAGGTCTCGATGGTATCCTGGAAGGGGATGCCGCGACGCTTCATCTCCTCGACCGTCTCGAAGATGTTGTCGGTGGCCAGCGCGATGTGCTGGATGCCCTCGCCGTTGTAGCGGCGCAGGAATTCCTCGATCTGGGAGTTCTCGTCCTGGCTCTCGTTCAGGGGGATGCGGATGGCGCGGTCGGGGGCGATCATGGCCTGGGAGAAGAGACCGGTCGCCTTGCCCTTGATGTCGAAATACTTCTGCTCCTCGAAGGCGAAGACGTCGCCGTAGAAGCCGGACCAGTTGCGCATCTGGCCGCGCCGGACGTTGTGGGTCAGGTGATCCAGCGTGTGCAGACCGACGGTGTTCTCGGCCTCCTTCGCCTGCCAGCCGTCGACCTCGTCCCAGCCCGAATAGAGCGAGCCCTTCGAGCCGTAGTCGTCGATCAGATAGAGCAATGAGCCGCCAATGCCCTTCAGCGTATAGGCGCCTTCGCCCAGAGCCCCGCCTTGCGAGCCCTCGGCCGGATGGGCGCCCCGCTTGACCGCGCCCTCATAGGCCGCCTTGGCGTCCGAGACACGGAAGGCCATGCCGTTGGCCGAGGGGCCGTGGTCGCGAGCGAATTCCTCGGCCTGACCCTGCGGCGTCATGTGCAGCAGGAAGGAGATATCGCCCTGTTTCAGCCGGATCACGCCGCCGTCGGGGCGGGTGTGGGAGTGGGTGAAGCCCATCAGCTCCAGCCGTTCCTTCATCGACTTCGGGTCAGGACCGGTGAATTCGACGAACTCGAAGCCATCCACGCCCAAGGGGTTGGCGGCGTCGACAGCAGAGGCGGTGGTTTCAATGCTCATGGAGCGTCTCCTGAATTCTCGAGGGGGCGGTCCGATGCGCGCGCGACCCTGCACGCCGGCGCGGCCGCCGGTTGGCCGGGAACCTAGGCCCTTGCCCCCGCGCGGACAAGGCGAGGGGCGGATGCGCGGTCGCGTCCCCTTACGCCCCGCCCAAATCCTGCTATCGCCAGCTTATGAGCGACACTTCACCGGGCGGCCTGCACAGCGACGCCGGCCACCACGGCTTCATCGGCATGATCCGCTCGCTGTCCGACAACGCGGGCGCGGACGGCATGACCATCGGCGAAATCCGCGATCGGCTGGACGAGCGCTCCTTCGGCCTGATGATCCTGATCCTGGCGGTGCCGTGTCTGGTGCCTGCGCTGTATGGCGTGCCGCAGATCGTCGGCGTGCCGATCATCGTGCTGGCCGGCCAGTTGCTGGTGGGGCGCGAGGAGCCCTGGCTGCCGGGCTGGATGCTGCGACGGACGGTCTCAAAGGCCTGGCTGGACCGGATGGCCGACTTCGCCGAGAAACGCATGGGCTGGTTCGAGCGCCTGAGCCGGCCACGCCTCAAAGCGTTCGCCCATGGCTTCGGCGAACGGTTCGCGGCGGTGTTCATGATCATCGCCACCCTGACCATCGTCCTGCCCATGACCAACACCGTACCCTCGGTGGCGCTCAGCCTGATGTCGGTCGGGCTGATCCAGAGGGACGGCCTGTTCGTGCTGGGCGGGGCGGTCGTCGCGGCCGGATGGGCCCTGGCTTTGGTGACGGTGATCATCGGCTTGGCCTTCGGCGCGAGCTGGGTCGCCGGCCTGGGCCTGCCCTCCCCGTTCGGCAGCTGAACGGCCGCATCGACGGCGGCGCGCGGGCGGTCTAGAAGCGCTGACGATGCGCCCGGCCTATCGCCTCCTGACCCGCTGGTGGACCGCCTTCGCCGCCCTGGCCGCCCTGGCCATGCTGGGCGCCGCCCATGCGTTCGAGCGGTTCGGCGGGCTGGACCCCTGCCCCCTGTGCCTGCGCCAGCGCGAGGTGTTCTGGGCCGCCCTGGCCGTGGCCGTGCCCGCCACGCTCTGGACCGTGTTCAGCCGCGCGACCCGGGGCACGCCGCGGGTCGGGGCCTTTATGCTTTTCGTGGTCTTCGCCACCAGCGCCGTCACCGCCGGCTTCCACGCGGGGGGGGAACTCGGCTGGTGGGAACTGCCGGCCAGCTGTCAGGCGGGCGGCGAACTTGCTGACGTCGCCGCCATGCAGGCCCTGGTCGACGGCACGGCCCCGCCGCCGGAATTCCCGAGTTGCGGCGAGGTGGCCTGGAGCCTGGGCGGCATCTCCATGGCCGGATGGAACGCCCTGATTTCGGCGGGATTGGCCATCTTCAGCGTCCTGGCGGCCAAGCGGCCCAAGGACGCCCGCGCGCCACACGAGCCGCTGGTAGTCGCGACCGAGCCCCGCCCGGAGACCGCCCAGTGAGCGCCCGCGACATCCCCCTGGCCCGGCCCGGTCTGGGAGCGCCCAGGGCCCGCATGGCGGAAATCCTGAGGGTCGATCACGCCGGCGAGTATGCGGCGGTCCACATCTACCGGGCCCAACGCGCCGTGCTGGAGGGGCGCCGCGGCCAGCAGGCGATCAGCCAGGACCTTGAGGAGATGGAAGGTCACGAGACCGTCCATCTGGCGCGGTTCGACGCCCTCTTGAACGAACACAAGGTGCGGCCGACCGCCCTGATGCCCCTGTGGCGGTTGGCGGCCACGGCTCTGGGGGCCGGCACCGCCCTGATCAACGACAAGGCCGCCCACGCCTGCACCGAGGCGGTCGAGAGCGTGATCGAGAAACACTATGCCGACCAGATCGCGGAGCTGCAGGACCGCGATCCCGAGCTGGCCGCCGAACTGACCCGCTTCCGCGACGAGGAGCTGGCTCACCACGACCACGCCATCGAACACGGCAGCCGCGAGGCCCCGGCCTACCGCCTGCTGTCGGCCGTCATCAAGGCCGGCTGCCGCGTGGCCATCAAGGCTTCGGAGAAGGTTTAGCGGCGCGGGTCGGCAAGGCCGGCGACGTCCCCTCCTGGCGAGCTTACGCTCGCCTATCCTCCCCACGCGCATCCGCGCGCGGAGAGGTGAAGGGTG
>CAXBPJ010000136.1:0-5249 GCA_963977325.1 uncultured Brevundimonas sp.
TGACCCCGATGGGGGCAAGCAGCGGCTGGATCGCGTGGCCGATCATACCGGCGAAGGAATAGTCGATGGCCGGACCCGTCGCGCCCTCGGGCGGATAGGGGAAGGTCGACAAGACCCAGATCAGCACCATCAACGGCAGGATGATCCGGCCGGCGCGGTTGATGAATATCATCGCCCGCTGCCACAGATTCAGCAGCACGTTCTTGACGTCAGGCGCCTTGTAGGCCGGCAGCTGCATCATGAAGGGCTCGACCCGGCCGCGCCAGAACACCCGCCGGATCAGGAAGGAGACGCCGAGCGCGCTGAGGATTCCGGCGGCGTAGAGGCCGAACATCACCAGCCCCTGCAGATTGAACACGCCGCCCACCGTCTGTTGCGGAATGAAGGCCCCGATGATCAGGGTGTAGACGGGGATGCGCGCCGAACAGGTCATCAGGGGCGCGACCAGGATGGTCGCCATGCGGTCCCGACGGTTGTCGATCACGCGGGTCGACATGATGCCGGGGATGGCGCAGGCGAAGCTGGAGAGCAGCGGGATGAAGGCGCGGCCGTGCAGCCCCGCCCCGCCCATGATCCGGTCCATCAGAAAGGCCGCCCGGGCCATGTAGCCAAAGTCCTCGAGCAAGATGATGAACAGGAACAGGATCAAGATCTGGGGCAGGAAGACCAGCACGCTGCCGACGCCCGAGATCAGACCGTCGATGATCAGGCTGCGCAGCAGGTTGTCGGGCAGGACGCCGGCGACCAGACCGCCCAGCCACCCCATCGAGGCCTCGATCCCGTCCATCAGGGGCGTCGCCCAGGCGAACACCGCCTGGAACATGACGAACAGGATGGCGAGCAGGATGGTCAGGCCGAACACAGGGTGCAGCAGGACGGAATCGATCTTGCCGGTCAGGGTGTCCGGATGCTCTGGCGGCCGCACATGGGCGCGCATGATCCGGCCGGCCTCGCGGTGGGCGGCGCGGATGCCTTCGGCGTCGGGCGCGGTCCAGGCCGAGGGCAGGCTGGCGGGTTGGCCGGCGAGTTCGGCCTCGACGACGGCGACCAGCTCATCCAGGCCGCGTTTGCGCGTCGCCACGGTCGTGACGATGGGCACGCCCAGTTCGGCTCGCAGACCCTCCAGGTCTATGCGCAGCCCCTGGCGCTCGGCGATGTCGTACATGTTGAGGGCCAGGACCATCGGCCGGCCCACGGCCTTGAGCTCCAGGATCAGGCGCAGCACCAGCCGAAGATTGGTCGCGTCGGCCACCGCCACCATGACGTCGGGCGAGGCCTCGCCGGCGAAGCGGCCCAGCACCACGTCGCGGGTCACCTCCTCGTCCGGACTACGGGCGCGCAGTGAATAGGTGCCGGGCAGATCGACCACCGACATCGTCCGGCCGGAGGCGGCGCGGATCATGCCCTCTTTCCGCTCCACAGTGACGCCGGCGTAGTTGGCGACCTTTTGCCGCGCTCCCGTCAGGGCGTTGAACAGGGCGGTCTTGCCCGAGTTCGGATTGCCGACCAGAGCGACGCGGACGTGATGCAGGACAGCGTCGGTCACGCCGCGTTGTCCGCCCGAACCATCAGACTGGCCGCCTCGCGGCGGCGCAGGGCGATGACGGTTTCGTCGACCCGCAGGGCGATCGGATCACGCTTGATGCCGCCCTCGTGAATCACTTCGATGCGCGCGCCCTCGACCAGGCCGAACTCCAGCAGGCGCCGCTCCAGCTCGATGGCGTGCTCGTCGTGATGACAATGATCGCCCACCTGGACGATCACGCCGCGCGCGCCGACGCGCGCCTGGCTCAAGGGAAAACTGTCGGACATGGGCGCGCGATACCGGAGACGGGGAGCAAACGGTGCGAACGCTTATCAGTGTCGGACCGGCCCCGTCCATGCCTCAAGGCTGGGGCGATGTCGGGGAGAGCCTATTCCTTCGAGAGATCCTGACGCGAGAACACCGCCAGGGCGGCGGCCAAAGGCGCCAGCGTCCACAACATCAGGCCGATCACGGCGCGCGGCAGGGCCGCCGTCACCTCGGCCGGGACGGGCTGGTCCAGCCACAGCACAGGTCGGATCATGTCGAAGGCCGAGCCCGGCAGGCTGAGCAGGGTCGGCCAGCCGTCCGGCATCCAGCCCAGCCCCATCAGCATCGGCGCCGCGATCGCCTGGGCGGCGCCGATGGCCAGAGGCACGAAAAGGGCCGCCAGCAGAGATCGGCTGACCACGGCGGCCAGCAGACCCAGCATCACGAACTGGAGAATACGCCACAGGCAGAGCGCGGAGACGGCCGCGAGCCGCCCCAGGTCGCCGGCGTCGATGCTGAAGCTGACCCCGCGCTCGAAGATCACCGCCTTGATCATTTCGGCGAGAAGGCCACAGAGCATGAACAGGAGCATCGCCGCCACAGCCAGGCCGGCCATCACCGCAAGCTTGGCCAGGATCAGGCTCGGGCGTCGGTTGCGGGCGATGACCAGCCGCCAAGTCTCCCAGCGATAGTCGCCCGCGAAAAGGGTCGCCGCCCCGATGGTCAGGAACAGCAGCAATCCCGGATTGGCCAGCTGTCCCGCGGTCGCGACAAGAGCCTGACCCAGGTCCACGGGAGCGCCGGTCACGCCGACGTCCAGCTTGAGCGCATCCAGTTTCGCCGTGTTGGCCTGGGTGACCAGATTGACCACGATGCTGACGATCAGCGCTCCGACCGGCACGAAGATCGCGCTCCAGAACAGGGTCGAGCGGTTGCGAATCAGCCGATAGGCTTCGGCGCTCACGGCGTCAGCGAACATCGCGGCCTCCGGTTTCGGTCATGAACACGCTCTCCAGATCCGCGCCCTGCCAGCGCGCCTCGGTGATCTCGACCCCGGCCTCGACCAGGCGACGGATCAGGGCCGGAGCTTCCTCGCGCCGCGCCTCCACAAGCACCGCGTCGTCCTCCATCCGGGCGCTGTCGCCCAGCGCCGCCAGCGCCGTGGCGATCGGCGTGACCTCCAGCCTCAGCCGGGCGCGGCCCGCAGTCAGCTCGCTGACCCCACCCTCCAGCGCCAGTCGACCGCGATCCAGAATGGCCACCCGGTCACAGACCCGCTGCACCTCGGCAAGCTGGTGGCTGGCGAGTATGACGGTGACCCCGTCGTCGTCGGCCAGGGAGCGGATCAGGGCGCGCATCTCCTGGATGCCCGGGGGGTCCATGCCGCTGGTCGGTTCGTCCAGAACCACGAGATCCGGCCTGGAGATCAGGGCGGCCGCGACGCCCAGACGCTGCATCATGCCGACGGAGAACCCGCGCACCCGGCGATCGGCGGCGGCGGTCAGGCCGACCCGCTCCAGCCAGGCTTCGATCCGCGCCTCGGCGGGCGACAGGCCGTGCGAGCGGGCCAGCCAGGTCAGGACCTGCCGCGCGGTCAGAAAGGGCGGATAGCGGGGCGTCTCGATCATCGAGCCGGTGCGGCGCATGGCGGCGACATCGCCGACTTGGCCGCCCAGGATGCCGACCCGCCCGGAGGTCGGGCGGATCAGGCCCAAGAGGATGCGGAACAGGGTCGACTTGCCGGCCCCGTTCGGACCCAGCACCCCGTAGACGCCGCCGCGCGGGATGGAGAGGTCCAGCCCGTCCAGCGCCTTGACCGTCCCATAGGCCTTGGACAGGCCCGAGACCTCGATGACGGGCCCGGCGAGAGGAGCGTGATCTATCATGACCGGACACTGTGACGCTTGGGCGAGGCGGGCAAGCCGCTTCGCAACCCGAGCGGGTTAATTATCGGCAATGGCTGCGTTCGCCCGTTCACGATGCTAAGCCCCCGTCCATGCGCCAGACCTTCAACCAGACCACCGATGCCGGCTTCGGGGCCCGCCACCTGCCGCGTCTGCGCGAGCGCATGGCCGCCCAGGGGCTGGACGCCTTTCTGATCCCCCACGAGGACGAACATCAGAACGAGTACCTGCCCGAAGCCAATGAGCGGCTCGCCTGGGCCACGGGCTTTTCGGGCTCGGCCGGAGCGGCGGCGGTAACCGCGGATGCGGCGACGATTTTCGTCGACGGCCGCTACACCACCCAGGTGGCGGCGCAGACGGACCCGGCCCTGTTCGACTATCGCGACCTGACCGGCGACAGCGTGGCGGATTGGGTGGCGGAGCAGCCCACGGGGTTCATGGTCGGTTACGACCCGCGCCTGCACAGCCCCGAGGCGCTGGCCAAGCTGCGCCGCGCGGCGGATCGTGCGGGGGTCGAACTGAAGCCCGTCGCCGACAATCCGATCGACCAGGCCTGGGAGGGCCGGCCGAAGCAGCCCGCCGCCCCCGTGGTCCCGCACGAGGATCGCTATGCCGGCGAGAAGGCGGCCTCCAAGCGTGTCCGCATCGGCGAGGCCGTCGCCAAGGCCGGCGCCGAGGCGGCGGTGATCACCGCGCCCAGCTCGATCGCCTGGTTGTTCAACATCCGCGGCGGCGACGTGATCCGCAGCCCGCTGCCGATCGGCCAGGCCATCCTGGATGCCGACGGTAAGGCGCGGCTGTTCCTCGATCCCAGGAAGGTCACGGACGGCCTGGCCTCCTGGCTGGGCAATGAGGTGTCGCTGCAACCGGCCGAGGCCCTGCCCGCCGCGCTGGACGCCCTGTCGGGCAAGGCGGTGATGATCGATCCGGCCCAGTCCTCGGCCTGGTACTTCGACCGGCTGGACCAGGCGGGCGCCTGCATCGTGCGCGGCATGGACCCGTGCGCCCTGCCGCGCGCCACGAAGAACCCGGTCGAGATCGAGGGATCGCGCCAGGCCCATCTGCGCGACGGCGCGGCGCTGGCGACCTTCCTGCACTGGGTGGCCACCGATGCCCAGGAGACTCTGCCGGACGAGCGTGAGGTGGTCGAAAAGCTGGAGGCCTGCCGCGAGGCCACCGGCGCGCTCAAGGATCTCAGCTTCGACACCATCGCCGGGGCCGGGCCGAACGGCGCCCTGCCGCACTACAAACCCACGACGGAGACCATCCGGCGGATCGAGACCGGCTCGCTGCTGCTAGTGGACGGCGGCGGCCAGTATCTGGACGGCACCACCGACGTGACCCGCACCATGGCGGTCGGCGAGCCGACGGCCGAGCAGAAGGATCGCTTCACCCGTGTGCTGAAGGGCCACATCGCCATGGCCGTGGTGCGCTTTCCGGCCGGGACGACGGGGCATCAGCTGGACGCCCTGGCGCGGTTGCCGATGTGGGAAGCGGGGCTGGATTACGACCACGGCACCGGTCACGGGGTCGGCAGCTATCTCGGCGTCCAC
>CAXBPJ010000137.1:0-5246 GCA_963977325.1 uncultured Brevundimonas sp.
CGGTCGATCCGCTCGACCCCGCCGCGCCCCCGACCGGAGGGTTCCGACAGCTGGCGGTCAGCGACGGCCGCTCGGCCTCGATCTCCCTGACCCCTATCGACGACCCGCTATTCGCCGAGCTGCCGGGTGAGCGGAACGCCCTTCGCGTCACCTGCGTCGACGGCCGCGTTTTCACCTGCCGGGGACGCGGGGCGGGCCGCCTGCCCACGGCCGCGAGCGTCTGGGCCGACGTGGAGGATCTGCTACCGGCCTGACAAACCGCCCGCGACCCGCTAAAGGCTCCGCCTTCCTCGAGCCCCCTGGAGCCCATGGCCCTCAAAGTCGCGATCGTCGGCCTGCCCAACGTCGGCAAGTCCACCCTCTTCAACGCCCTCACCAAGACGGCGGCGGCCCAGGCGGCCAACTATCCCTTCTGCACCATCGAGCCGAACACCGGCGACGTAGCCGTGCCCGAGGCGCGCCTCAACGTCCTGGCCGAGATCGCGGGCTCCAAGGAGATCATCCCCGCCCGCATCACCTTCGTCGACGTCGCCGGCCTGGTGCGCGGCGCATCGAAGGGCGAGGGCCTGGGCAACCAGTTCCTGGCCAATATCCGCGACTGCGACGCCGTGGCCTTCGTCGCCCGCTGCTTCGTCAACGACGACATCACCCATGTCGAGAACCGCATCGACCCCGTCTCCGATCTCGAGATCATCGAGACCGAGCTGATGCTGGCCGATCTGGAGAGTCTTGAGCGCCGCCGGCCGCAGCTGGAGAAGCGCGCCAAGTCCTCCGGCGACAAGGAGGCCGCCCTGACGCTGAGGTTGGTCGATCTGGCCCTGGCCCAGCTGAACGCCGGCAAGCCCGCCCGCACCGCCGAGGTGTCCAAAGAAGACCGGAAGGCCTGGGACATGCTCCAGCTGCTGACGGCGCTTCCCGCCCTCTATGTCGCCAATGTGGATGAAGGCTCGGCCGACAAGGGCAACGACCTATCCGACAAGGTCGCCGAGCGCGCCCGCGCCGACGGCGCCAACACCGTGGTCATCTCCGCCCAGATCGAGTCCGAGATCGCCGTGCTCGACGACGCCGAGCAGGCCGAATTCCTCGAGACCCTCGGCCTGGAAGAGCCCGGCCTCAATCGCCTGATCCGCGAGGCCTACGCTCTGCTGGGCCTGCAGACCTATTTCACCGTCGGTCCCAAGGAAGCCCGCGCCTGGACCATCCCGGTCGGCGCCACCGCGCCCCAGGCGGCCGGGGTGATCCACACCGATTTCGAAAAGGGCTTCATCCGCGCCGAGACGGTGGCCTATCCCGACTATGTCGCGCTGAAGGGCGAGTCAGGCGCCCGCGACGCCGGCAAGCTGCGCGCCGAGGGCAAGAGCTACGTCGTCAAGGACGGCGACGTCATGCACTTCCTGTTCAATTAGGGTCGGTCAGGCCGCCGGAACGTCCGCCCCGATCACCGGACACCGAACCAACGTCGTCGGCGCGGTGTCGCGGTCCAGCCAGCTGAGAGTCATGGCCTCTCCGGCCACCGCGAACCTCGCCCGCTCGTTTGTGGTCGTACCTTCGGACTCGCAGGTCAGTTGTGCCTCCCAGCCGGCGTCGGTCTCGGTGACCTCGCCGATGGCGCAACGGTTCTCATAGCCCCGGAATTCAGTCGTCGTGATCTCGATCGGAACCTGATCGGTCGTCGCCGAGGTGTTGGCGCACCATGCCGCGTCGGCCGCCCAGCGCCCCGTGAAGCTCGCCCGGTTCTGCGCATCGACAGCCGACGCCGCACCGCCGCTGGCGGGCGCCGCCACCGGCTCGGCCGGTTCAGTCGGCGGATTGACGTTCGCATTCTCCCCGCAGGCCGCTAGGGAGATAATCAGGGTCGAAGCGATCAGGGTCATTCTGTCGGGCATGATCCCCTAACGACCGGGGAACCGGGGAGTTGCGAGAAACCCTGCCGCCATTGCGGTTGATTCTGCGTCTGGTTCGCAATAACAGCGTGGCCGTTTCCAGTTTCGGGGTCCGCCATGCGCCTATTCGCCACCACCTCCCTCCTCGCCCTGACCCTCGCTGCCCCGGCGCTCGCGTCTGAGGACACCGCCAATGACCAGCCCACGCGCCTGGACGAAATCACCGTTGTCGCCACGCGCGAACCGATCCGCGTGGACCGAGCCCCAGCCACGGTCACCGTCTTCACCGCTGAAAGCATCGAAGCTCTGCTGGCCACGGACATCAAGGACCTGATCCGGTTCGAACCGGGTGTCAGCGTGGTCAGCCAGCCGGCCCGCTTCGGCGCGGCCCTGGGCACGACCGGTCGGGCGGGCAACGCCGGCTTCACCATCCGGGGCTTCGGCGGCGACCGGGTGCTCATGGTGGTCGACGGCGTCCGCATCCCCGACGGCTACGTCTTCGGCGCCCAGAGCGTCGGCCGCGGCGGCTATTCCGATCTCGACCTGATGGAGCGGGTCGAGATCCTGCGTGGTCCGGCCTCGGCGCTCTACGGTTCGGACGGCGTCGCCGGCGCGGTCAGCTTCACCACCCGCGATCCCGAGGGCCTGATCCGTCAGGGCCGCGACTTCGGCGCCCGCGCCCGCGTCGCCTACGGCTCGGCCGACCAGAGCTGGGCCGAGAGCCTCGCGGTCGCCGGCCGCGCCGGCGCCTTCTCGGGCTTGCTATCCTACACCCGCCGCGACGCCGAGGAGACGGAGACGCAAGGCGTGGTCGGCGGCGAGGGCTCGGCCCGCAGCGAGGCCAACCCCTCCGACCTGGAATCCAACGCCATCCTCGGCAAGCTGGTCTGGCAGGTCGCGCCCCAGCACCGCCTGCGCCTGACCTATGACCACTATGGCATGACGATCGACGCCGACGTCCTGTCCGGCCGCGTCCCCGCCGCCCCACCCTTCTCGCCCAACGCCGTGCTGGAGCTGCTGGCTACCGACGAAACCGAACGCGAGCGCCTGTCCCTAGACTGGCGCTTAGAAGACGCCCTGGGCCTGGATCGCGGTCAGGCCACGGTCTACTGGCAGGACGCCACGACCAGCCAGTTCACGTTCGAGGACCGCGATCCGGCCGTCGACCGCACCCGCCTGAACACCTTCGACAACCGGGTCTGGGGTCTCGCCGCCGACGCCTTGAAGACCTTCGATTTCGGCGGCGTCGAACACCGCGTCACCTTTGGCGGCGACTGGTCCGAGACCCGTCAGGAGGGCCTGCGCGACGGCACGGTGCCTCCCACCAACGAGACCTTCCCGATCCGCGCCTTCCCCAACACAGACTATCGCCTGTCCGGCCTGTTCATCCAGGACGACATCCGCCTGATGGGCGGCGCGCTCAGCCTGATCCCCGCCCTGCGCCTCGACGCCTATGAACTGACGCCCGAGGCCGACCCCCTCTATCCGGACAGCAATGTCGCCGGTCAGAGCGACGAGCGCGTCTCGCCCAAGCTGGGGGTGGTCTATTGGGCCGACGACCATTTCGGCCTGTTCGGCAACGTCGGCGCCGGGTTCAAGGCCCCCACCCCGTCCCAGGTGAACAACTTCTTCTCCAACCCGGCCTTCGGCTACACCTCCCTGCCCAATCCGGAGCTCGGCCCCGAGACCAGTGTCAGCGCCGAGCTCGGCATGCGCTTCCGAGACCTCGACATCCTCGGCGGCCTGTTCAGCCTGCAGGCCGCGGCCTTCAAGGCGAATTATGAGGACTTCATCAGCCAGGAGGTCGTCTCCGGCTCGTTCACGCCCGCAGATCCGGCCGTCTATCAGTTCGTCAATCTGGCCGAGGTCGAGACCCACGGCATCGAAGCTCGCGGCCGCCTGCTGTGGGACAACGGTTTCAGCGCGGATTTTTCCGCCTCCTACGCCCAGGGTCGTCAGAGCCGCCCCGAACTGACCGCCGACCTGCCCAGCGTCGATCCGATCAAGCTGGTCGGTGGCCTGGCCTATGACGACCCCGCCGGCCGCTTCGGCGGCCAGGCGATCGTCACCTGGTCGGACGAAAAGGACGGAGACCTGCGCGCGCTGGGCTGCGGGACCACCTGTTTCACGGGCGAGGCCTTCACCCTGCTGGACGTCACCGCCTACTGGAACGTCACCGATCTGGTCACCGCCCGCGTCGGCGTCTTCAACGTCACCGACGAAACCTACAGCTGGTGGAGCGACATCGCCGGGGTTTCGGCGACCTCCCCTATCACCGACGCCTTCACCCAACCCGGCCGCAACGTCTCGGTTTCCCTGAGCTTGCGCTACTGATCTGTTGATGAGAATGAGAATGACTGACTTGAGGGAAATCACCATGCGCCCCGTCGCCTCGCTCGCCGCCCTGCTCGCCGCCGCCGTCGCCTTCGGCGTCGCCCCCGCCACCCTGGCGCAAGCTTCCCAACCGGCGACGGCCCAAGCGCCCCAGACCGCCCGCGAGCGCGACCGCGCCTCCATCCTGGCCCAAGCCGGCGACTACCGCGTCCGGTTCGACATGCGCGAGACCACCAGCTTCCGCGATGGCTACGAGCCGTTGGAGGCCAAGACCTCGGGCGGCCATGAGATCGTGCGCGTCATCGAGGATACGCCGGACAAGATCGTCCTCCAGCACATCCTGGTCATGGAGCACGGCGGCCAGACCCATGTGATCAAGCACTGGCGTCAGGACTGGGTCTATCAGCCCGAGACCGTCCTCACCTACGCCGGGCCGGACGAATGGGTCTTGACCCCGGTGTCCGAGACCGACCGCACGGGCGCATGGTCCCAAACCGTGTGGCAGACCGACGATTCGCCTCGCTACGGCGGCGTCGGCCGCTGGACCTACGACAACGGCGTCACCGAATGGGTGTCAGACGCCACCTGGCGCCCCCTCGCCCGCCGCGACGCCACCCGAAACCCGGTCTACGACCGCTATCTCGGGACTAACCGCCACGCCCTGACTCCGGCCGGCTGGGTCCACCTTCAGGACAATATGAAGATGGCCGCCGCCGAAGGGTCCGAGGGCGAGCCCGTCGTCGTGGTGCACGAGGACGTGGTCAACACCTACGCCCGTTTCGACGGCTACGACCCGGCGCCCGGCGACGCCTATTGGGCCGCCACCGCCGACTACTGGGCCGCCGTCCGCGCCGCCTGGGACGCCGCCATCCAGCGCGGAAACGGCGTCCGTATCGAGGAAGAGGCCAATTACGGCTCTGTCGTCAGCGAACGCCTGATGACCTGGGCCGACGACATCCAGTCCGGCGACCTCGACCAGGCCACGGCCATTCAGCAAGCCGAGGCTCTGATCCAGGGCGCGGCCGAGGC
>CAXBPJ010000138.1:0-5237 GCA_963977325.1 uncultured Brevundimonas sp.
TCTTCCGATCTGCGATGCACCTTGTCGGTCGCCGGCGCGTACTGGATCACCTCCATCAGCCGGTTCTGGAACACCACCGCGCCGGGCGTGGCGGCGATGTTGACGCCCAGCTCGAAGTCATTCGGCGCGCGCCGTCCAACCAGGCCGTCGCCGCGCGCGACGTCTTCCAGCAGATGAGTCAGGCCGGTGATCAGGCTCAGGCCCCCGGTCTCGACCGCCCGTCGCGCGACCTCGGGGTTGGTGTGGGCGAAGTTGGAGGGCGACAGGGCGTTGGTCAGCTGGCGCGCCAGGAAGTCGACCTGACGGCGCACGTCCTCGCCGACCGGCGCGGTGGCGATGAAGTCCTGGATCTGGTGGCCGGCCAGCAGATAGGCCTGTTTCAGCGCGTCATAGGCCGGTTCGCTCCATCCCGCCGCCGAGAAGCGGCGGTCGCCGCGCGCCGGAGCGGCCACGGCCTCGGCCTCGATACCCCAGGCGCGCAGCGCCGTGGTGCGCCACAGGGCGGTCCAGTCCGACAGGTTTCTGGCCTGGGCCTCGACCAGGGCGGCCGGGTTCATCATCACCGCCGCGGTGAACTCGACCACGGCGCGGGCCAGCGTCGTGGGGTCGTAGGGCAGGGGCTCGGAGGACGTCGCCTTCAGCGCCGCCGTGCGCGCCGCCGCCGTCGCCACCTCGGCCAGTCGCGTCAGGGCCTCGGCCGCCACCTCGGGATCGGGAAGGGTCGGGATCGGCAGGTCGCGGGCGGGTTTGTCGGTCACGGTCGCGGTCATGCGGCGGGTCTCCGAGGTCAGGCGGCGGTCAGGACGTCAACGGCCAGACCGTCATGCGGCGCCACGAACAATAGAGCCAGGGCGCGGTCGGGATTGGCGGCCGTCCAGGCGGGGCACATCTCGCCGCAGGCGTCGATCAGGGCGACGGTGCTCATCTCGGCGGTCAGCTCGGCGGCGGGGGCGGCGAGGGTGTCGAAGGCCATGGCGTGCATCCAGCAGGGGCGGCGGGGATGGCGCGCTCTTTATCGTGGCGATTTTCACTTTGCCATGCCAAGGTTTGCCCAATCGTCGTGCATTTTTGCACGGGAGGGACCGTGGCCGAGTTCAACTGGAATGACCTGAGAGCCTTTCTCGCCGTGGCGCGCACCGGGCGGCTGTCGGCGGCGGCCGCGCGGCTGGAGGCGGATCACACCACGGTCGGGCGGCGCATCTCGGCGCTGGAGGCCGAACTCGGCGCCCGGCTGTTCGACCGCACCCCCGGCGGCCACGTCCTGACGCCACACGGCGAGCGACTGATGCCGATGGCGGAGACCATGGAGAGTCTGGCCATCCGGGCGGCGGGCGAACTGGGCGAGGCCGATCAGGCCCTGACCGCCTCAGCCTCTATGCGGCCCCCGCCTATCTGGAGGCGAGGCCGCCGATAACCGGCCGCGCCGACATGAAGGACCACCGCTTCATCGGCTACATAGACGACCTGCTGTACGCCCCCGAGCTCGACTACATGGATGCGCCGGACGTCGAGGTGACGGTGCGGTTGCAGAGTTCGAATCTCATCGCCCAGCTGGAGGCCTGCAAGGCGGGGGCGGGGCTGTGCGTGCTGCCGGACTTCATGGCGGCGTCCGAACCGGGTCTGGTCCGGGTGCTGCCGGAAGCCGTCCGGCTGGACCGCAGTCTGTGGTTGGTCACCCACGCCGATCTGCGCCGCCTGGCCCGGATCCGCGCCGTCACCAGCCTGATCATCGACGCCGTGCGGAGCGACCGAAAACGCTTCGTCGGAACCTGAGCCTCGCGCCGTCGCTATGAACGACAGGCTGTGCGTCCCTCGCGGAGGCCATCATGCGTCGCCTGACCATCATCGAACACATCTCGCTGGACGGCGTGATCCAGGCGCCGGGAGGCCGCGACGAGGATCCCGGCTATCCCCACGGCGGCTGTTCGCAGCCGCTGCACGATCCTGCGGTCGGCGAGGCCATCGATGCGGCGCAGGGGACCGGCTTCGACCTGCTGTTGGGCCGGAGGACCTACGACATCTTCGCCGGCTACTGGTCGCGGTTCCCGGGCGACCCGATGGCCGACAACCTGAACGCCGCGACCAAGTTCGTGGTCACTCACCGGCCCGACGACCTGACGTGGGGCCCGGCCGAAGCGATCGGATCGGACCTGGCGGAGGGCGTGCGGCGGCTCAAGGCGACCGACGGTCCGAACCTGGTGCTGTGGGGCAGCTCGACCGTGACGCCCGTGCTGATCGGGGAGGGACTGGCGGACACGATCGTGCTGCTGACCTTTCCGGTGCTGCTGGGCGTGGGCAAGCGCATCTTCTCGGAGATGGCCGACCCTCGCGAGCTGGCCCTGGTCGACAGCACGGCGACGGCGTCAGGCGTGCTGATCAACACCTATCGACCGGCCGGGCCGCTGCGCACCGGGACATTCGACGATCCGACGGCCTGAGCGGCCGGCAATTCAAGGGAGACCGATCATGACCGACCTCGTCACCTGCCTGTGGTTCGACCACGGCGAGGCGCGCAAGGCCGCCGAATTCTACGCCGCCACATTCCCGGACAGCCATGTCGATGCCGGACACGCCGCGCCCTCGGACTTCCCGGGCGGCGAGCGGGGCATGGAGCTGACGGTGGAGTTCACCGTGCTGGGCCGCGCCTTCGTCGGCCTGAACGGCGGCGACAATTTCAAGCCGAACGAGGCCGTCAGCTTCATGGTGGTGACGGGGGATCAGGCCGAGACCGACCGCTACTGGGACGCCATCGTCGGCAATGGCGGCCAGGAGAGCGCCTGCGGCTGGTGCAAGGACCGCTGGGGCTTTTCCTGGCAGATCACGCCCAAGCGGCTGCTGGACCTGATGGCCGACCCCGATCCGGTGCGCGCCAAGAAGGCCATGGAATCGATGATGACCATGCGAAAGATCGACATCGCCACCCTCGACGCCGCGGTGGCGTGACGCCTCCCGTCGTGGCGGACAGGGTGGGATTCGAACCCACGGTGGGCTTCCACCCACGGCGGTTTTCAAGACCGCTGCCTTAAACCACTCGGCCACCTGTCCTCGCCCGCGCATCTAGCGGGGATGAGGCGGCGGCGGAAGGGGCGGGATGGTCACCCGTGATTAACCAAAGCTGAAATTCTCGCGGGCATGCTGGCCGTCATCCGTTGAGGAGCGTCCCATGCCGACCGCCTTTCGACCGCCGCTGGTCGCCGCTGTGGCCCTGGCGAGCCTGACCGCCGCCTGCGCCTCGGGCGGTCGGGGAGGCGGAGCGTCGCTGACCGTGGTCAGCGATCCAGCGCCCATCGTGTCGGGGACCATGCGGCCCTATCGGATCGCCGGGCGGCTGTATCAGCCCACCGAGGACCCTGACTATGAAGAGGTCGGCATGGCCTCCTGGTACGGCGGCCAGCACCACGGGCGACCCACGGCCTCAGGTGAGCGGTTCGACATGAACGCCCTGTCGGCCGCTCACAAGACCCTGCCGCTGCCGGGCCTGGTCGAGGTCACCAATCTGGAGACGGGCCGCAGCGCCGTGGTGCGGCTGAACGACCGGGGCCCGTTCTCGGACGGGCGCATCATCGACCTGTCGCGCGCCGCCGCCGAGGAGATCGGCATGCTGGCGGCGGGCGTGGCGCGAGTGCGCGTCCGCTATCTGGGTCCGGCGCCGCGGCAGGGCGGGGCGGGGCCGGTCCGTCAGGCGGCGCGGGCCGACCCGCCCCGGCGCGGGCGCGGGGATGACGCCATCTGGGTGCAGGCCGGATCGTTCAGCGAGCGCGACAACGCCCGCCGCGCGGCCGAACGCCTGGGCGACGACGCGCGGGTCGACGATGTGCGCTCAGGGGGGCGACGGCTCTATCGGGTCCTGGTCGGGCCGTGGAGCGACGCCAACGCCGCCGAGCGCCGGCGGATGGCCGTGGTGGCCGAGGGCTTTTCCGACGCCCTGCTGATCTCGGGGGATTCTGGCGCCTGAAGGCTTGCCTTGAGGCCGCCGGGCGTCATCTTGGCGGCGTGACTCGCGGGCGTTTCATCAGTTTCGAGGGCGGGGAGGGGACCGGCAAGTCCACCCAGGCCCGTCGCCTGGCCGACGCCCTGCGGACGGGCGGGCGTGAGGTCGTTCTGACCCGCGAGCCGGGCGGATCGCCGGGCGCCGAGGCGGTGCGCGACCTGGTCGTCAACGGCGACAAGGACCGATGGTCGCCGGTCGCCGAGACCCTGTTGATGTACGCCGCCCGCGCCGATCACCTGGACCGCGTCATTCGGCCGGCCCTGGCGCGGGGCGCCTGGGTGGTGTGCGATCGCTTCTCCGACTCGACCCGCGCGTATCAGGGCCTGACGGGCGGAGCGGGCGCCGAGCTGATTGAAGCGATCGACGCCGCCGTCGTCGGCGCCGACAAGCCGGACCTGACCCTGATCTTTGACCTGCCGTCCGAGACGGGGCTTGAGCGGGCGGCGGCCCGGGGCGGCGAGGCGCGGTTCGAGGCCAAGGGCGCGGACTATCACCGCCGGCTGGCCGAGGCCTTCCGCACGCTGGCGGGACGCGGCGAGGGTCGGGTTCTGATCGACGCCTCGGGCGCGCCAGATGAGGTCGCCGCGCGGGTCGACGCGGCGCTGCGCCAGGCCCTGCCCCTGGAGGCGGACGCGTGAGCGAGCATCCGCGGGACGCCTTCGACACGGTTCCGGCCGCGGAGGCCGAGGCGGCCTTCCTCGACGCCTTGGATCGCGGGCGGCTACATCACGCCTGGCTGCTGACCGGGGCCGAGGGGCGAGGCAAGGCGACCTTCGCCTATCGCGCCGCCCGCCGCCTGCTGGGCGCCAGCCCCGACCCCCAGCGCGGCCCCTTGGGCGCGCGGCCCGACGATCCGGTCAGTCGCCTGGTCACGGCCCAGTCGCATCCGGACCTGATGGTGCTGGAGCGCGCGATTGAGGGCGGCAAGGTCAAGAAATCGATCTCGGTGGATCAGGCTCGCGAGCTTCCGG
Organism: uncultured Brevundimonas sp.; assembly: GCA_963977325.1. Lineage (GTDB taxonomy): Bacteria > Pseudomonadota > Alphaproteobacteria > Caulobacterales > Caulobacteraceae > Brevundimonas. The sequence continues at coordinate 4,963 of CAXBPJ010000138.1, forward strand.
AGTTCTTTTCTATGAGCCCCTCGGTGGCGGCCTGGCGGGTGGCCATCGTCGATGCCGCCGATGACCTGAACCCCAACGCCGCCAATGCCTTGCTGAAGATTCTTGAAGAACCGCCGGATAAGGGCGTGGTCTTTCTGGTGTCGCACGCGCCGGGACGCCTGCTGCCGACCATCCGCTCGCGGTGCCGTCGCCTGGCCTTTCCGGCGTGGACGGAGGATCGGCTGTTCGACCTGGTCCGAGACCGGCTGGGCGCCACAGATGAGGCGGCCCGGGCG
>CAXBPJ010000139.1:0-5228 GCA_963977325.1 uncultured Brevundimonas sp.
GATCAGCCCTCCAGCGGGCAGAGGCAGTCGTGCTGGGTGGTGGGGCAGTTCGAGAAACAATAGGCGCGTTCCGGCGAGCCAGGCGGCAGTTGCGCGCAGAAGGCCTCGCATTCACAGCGCTGCTGACAGTCTCCGCCGGGGCCAGGCTGGCACAGGGCGGCCGGAGCCGCACCGGCCATGGCCACGCCGGCGATCATCGAGGCCAAGGTGACGGACAGGGTCTTGAACATAACAATCCTCCCACATTATAGACAACCTTTGATTGCACAAACGAGCTGGCCCCGCAAGCCCGCTTGACCTGTTATGGTATAACATAGAAGAAGACGACCTCGCCGCTTCCTGAGGTCGCCTATGTCTGTCCGCCCCGCCCTGCTCGCCGCCGTCAGCCTGTCAGCCGTCGCCGCAGCCACCGCCGTGTCGGCCCAGGAGGAGCCGGTCACTCGGCTGGACGAAATCGTCGTGACCGCCGACCCGCTGGGCCGCCGGGCTGATGAGGTGATCAACAATGTCGCGGTGCTGCGCGGCGACGCCCTAGTCCATCGGCGGCAATCGACCCTGGGCGAGACCCTGTCCGGAACGCCCGGCGTCAACTCGGACACCTTTGGCGGTGGCGCCAGCCGGCCAGTGATCCGGGGCCAGACCTCGCCGCGCGTGCGGGTGCTCAGCGACGGCGCCGGCCTGACCGACGCCTCTGAGGTGTCGCCCGACCACAATGTCACCGGCGAGCCGTTGCTGCTGGAAGGCGTCGAGATTCTGCGCGGCCCCAGCGCCCTGATCTATGGCGGCGGCGCCATCGGCGGGGCGGTCAATCTGATCGACAAGAAGGTGCCGACGCGCGCGCCCGCCGGTGGGGTCGAGGCGGTCGGCGAAGCGCGCCTGGGCACGGCCGACGACGAGCGCGCCGGGGTGGTCGGGGCCACCTTCGGGGCCGGGAGCCTGGCCTTCCGACTGGAGGGCGCGGTGCGGCGCACCGACGACTACGAGGTTCCCTTCTACACGCCGCCGCACGAGGATCATGAGGACGAACACGGCGAGGATGAGGATCACGACCACGAGGGCGAAGCACACGACGACGAAGGCTTTGATCGGGTCGAGGGCAGCTTCAACGACACCCGCACCCTGACGGCGGGCGCCAGCTGGATCGGGGCGCGCGGCTATCTGGGTGCGGCCTTCACGGAACAGCGCAGCGAGTACGGCCTGCCCGGCCACAGCCACGCGCACGCCGAGTGCCACGCCCATGTCGATCACCTGCACTGCGATGACCACGGTGAGGACGATCACGACCACGATCATGAAGACGAGGATCACGATCACGCGCACGAAGAGGGCGAGGCGCCGCCGGTGATCGACCTGCGCAGCCGTCGTCTGGACGTACGCGGCGAGATTGAAGCGCCGATGGCTGGCATCGAACGCGCCCGTCTGCGCGCCGGCTGGACCGACTATACCCATTCGGAGATCGAGGGCGGCGAGGTCGGCACCACCTTCAACAATGAGGGCTATGACGGGCGGATCGAGATCACCCATGCCCCGATCGCCGGATGGCGCGGCGTGTTCGGCGGTCAGGCCTCCCGCAGCGACTTCGAGGCGATCGGCGAGGAGGCCTTCCTACCCGAGACCGTCACCGAGAACCGCGCCCTGTTCCTGATCGAGGAGCGGGACTTCGGCGCCCTGCGCCTGGAGGGGGCGATCCGCCAGGAGTGGCAGGACACCTCGGGACCGACGATCGACGACACGGAGCACAGCCCCTTCTCGATTTCGGCCTCCGCCGCCTATGAGCTGGCGTCCGGCTGGACCATCCAGGGGGTGATCGGACGCTCGGAGCGCGCGCCGACGGCCCAGGAGTTGTTCGCAGACGGAACGCACATCGCCACCAACACACTGGAGATCGGCACGCCCACCCTGGACGAGGAAGGCGTGGTGTCCATGGAGGCCAGCCTGAGGAAGACCGAGGGACCGACCACCTTCTCGCTCAGCGCTTATCGGTACGACTATGACGGCTACATCTACGCCAACACCCTGGATCAGTTCGAGGATCTTCGCCTGATCCGCTACGACCAGGCCGACGCCCAATTCACCGGGCTTGAGGGCGAGGTGCGGCACGAGTTCAGCGACAGCTTCGCCGGCTCGGTTTTCGGCGACGTGGTCCGGGCCGAACTGGATTCCGGCGAAGACCTGCCGCGCATCCCGGCGGCGCGGCTGGGCGCGCGCGGCGAGATCCACCAGGGGGCATGGTCCGGCGACGTGGAGTATGTGCGCGTGTTTGAACAGGACCGGGTCGCCGACTTCGAAAGCGTCACGCCCGGCCACGATCTGGTCAACGCCACCGTGGCCTATGACTTCGATCTGGGGCCGGCCCGCGCCCAGCTCTATGTGCGCGGCTCGAACCTCCTGGACGAAACCCTCCTGAACCACGCCAGCTACCTGGCCGAAACCGTGCCGCTCAGGGGAAGGAACGTCGTGCTGGGCATAAGGGCGCGGTTCTGACGAACCTTTTCCGCCATGGCCGGTTGTCGGCGCGCGCGACTCGGTGGGCGAGGCGCGCCGTTACAAAAAGGACCATCCATGGCCGAGAAAACTCTGGACGATCTGTTCCACGACACCCTGCGCGACATCTATTACGCGGAGCGCAAGATTCTGAAGTCCTTGCCCAAGATGGCGCGCGCGGCCCAGGCGCCCGAGCTGAAGGCCGCGTTCGAGAAGCATCGCGACCAGACCGAGGGTCAGATCGAGCGGCTCCAGCAGGTGTTCGAGATCATCGGCAAGGCTCCGCGCGGCAAGACCTGCGACGCCATCGAGGGGATTCTGGCCGAGGGCGACGAGATCGCCGAGGAGTACAAGGGCACGGCGGCCCTGGACGCCGGTCTGCTGGCCTCGGCCCAGGCGGTCGAGCATTACGAGATCACCCGCTACGGCACGCTGAAGCGCTGGGCGACCGTTCTTGGCCTCAAGGACGCCGTCAAGCTTCTGGACGAAACCCTGCAGGAAGAGTCGCAGACCGACGAAGACCTGACCGCCATCGCCGACGCCTCGATCAACGCCCAGGCGCAGAAGGCGGCCTGAGCATCGGCCGGGGCTCCAGGTCCCAGCCGGTCCCCCTAGAGGGCGATCTCGCCCTCCGCGCCCTTGTCCCACCAGTGAATGCGCTGGGCCCTGACCAGGATCAGCGTCAGGCCCTCGGTGTCGATGCCGTCCTTGAACCAGAGTTCCAGGTCTTTTGACCAATGATCCCTGAACGCCTCCTTGTCCTTGGAGAGGGTCGCCGAGCCCTGCACCGCGATGAATTTCCAGTGCTTGCCCGAGAAGCCCAAAGCCACGCGGCTGTCGTTGGAGATGTCTTGGACGGTGAAGGTGTCCTCCAGGGCGAAGAAGCAGCTCTCCCCGTCATAGTCGACTTCGCCATTGTTGCTCATCGGGCGGGTACGCACGTCTCCGTCCGCGCCGTGGGTCGACAGGAAGCAGATATCGATCCCCTTCATCTCCTTGGCGAGGTCCTTCAGGGTCTTGTCGGCCATGGGTGGTCTCCGGTTGAGCCGGAAGAACCCGCCAGACGCCACACGGTTCATGACCACGCTGAAGCCTCGCTTGCCCGGCGGCGTTCGGCTCTCTAGGTTCCCGCCCCTTCGATAACTGGCGTCCAGGCAGCCAATGGCCACCCACTATCTCGAGTTCGAAAAGCCGATCGCCGAGCTCGAGGCGAAGATCGAGGAGCTGACCCTGCTCGCGCCCTCGGCCGGCTCGTTCGACACCGAGATCGAGGGGCTGCGCAAAAAGGCCGATCAGTTGCGTCGCAAGACCTACGCCGAGCTCGATCCCTGGAAGAAGACCCAGGTCGCCCGGCACCCGCAGCGGCCGCACTTCGTCGACTATGTCGCGGGCCTGCTGGAGGATTTCACCGAGCTGCGCGGCGATCGTCAGTTCGGCGACGACCAGGCCATTCTGGGCGGTCTGGCCCGGTTTCGCGGCCGCGCCGTGGTGGTCATGGGTCACGAGAAGGGCCACGACACCGCCACCCGCCTGACCCACAATTTCGGCATGGCCCGGCCCGAGGGCTATCGCAAGGCGGTGCGCCTGATGGACCTGGCCGACCGCTTCGGCCTGCCGGTGCTTAGCTTCGTCGATACCGCCGGCGCCTATCCGGGCCTCGGCGCCGAGGAGCGCGGCCAGGCCGAGGCTATCGCCCGCTCGACCGAGCGCGGCCTGACCCTGGGCGTGCCGATGATCTCGACCATCACCGGCGAGGGCGGATCGGGCGGGGCCATCGCCATCGCCGCCGCCAATCGTGTGTTGATGCTGGAGCACTCCATCTATTCGGTGATTTCGCCCGAGGGCGCGGCCTCCATCCTGTGGCGCGACGGCGCACGGGCCAAGGACGCGGCGGCGGCGATGAAGATCACCGGGCCGGACCTGCTGTCCCTGGGCATCGTCGACCGGGTGATCGACGAGCCGGTCGGCGGGGCGCATGCGGATCGCGACGCCGCCATCGTCCGCGTCGGCGACGTGCTGGAAGAGGAGCTGGAAGCCCTCGAGCCGCTGGACCCGACCGCCCTCAGGCGCCAGCGCGCCGACCGCTTCTACGCCATAGGCCGCCTGAACTGAGGCCGGGGCGGACGATTCGCCACCACGTCATCGCCGCATTAGGCTGGCACACGCATCCATCCTTTGTCGTTTCGGGAGACAACCGAATGAATTTCAAGTCCACCCTGCTGGCGGCCGCCGCCACCCTGATCGTCGCCGCCCCGGCCATGGCCCAGGACGCGACCACCCAGTCGGCACCCGCCCCGCAGCCGGCCCCCGGAGCGGCCGCCCCCGCCGCGCCCGCAGCGACCCCTGCCCAGGCCGCCTTTCAGGCCGAGGCCGAAGCCTTCCAGCAACGCGTTCAGCCGATGGAATCCGAGATTGTCGCCGCTGTAACGGCCGCCGGGACTGACGCCGCCAAGGCTCAGGCCGACGCCGACGCCGTGATCGATCGCTATGCCGTCGAGTTCACCACCTTCGCCGACAAGCTGGACGCCTTCCTGGACAGCGAGATCGCGGCGTCGACCGACCAGGCCGCGATCGCGGGCATGACCCAGGCCAAGGCCACCGCCGTGCCGCAGCTGCGCGGCGCTCCCGCCATGATCAAGGCTCAGGTCGCTCAACAGCTGGCCGCCCAGGCCGCGGCTCCGGCCGAGGCCACGCCCTCGACCCCGCCGACCGAGTAAATCACCGGTCGATCGATCGAAAGAAAA
>CAXBPJ010000140.1:0-5221 GCA_963977325.1 uncultured Brevundimonas sp.
CCAGGGTGTGACATTGCGAAAGCCGTGGGCGGTCAGCTCGTCGCGCATGGTCGGGGTGGCCACCATCAGCCGGCCGGACGGCTTGTGGAACCACTTCATATAGGCGTAGCCGACCCCCACCGGGATGGGGAACCGCGCCGAGACGTATTCCGGGAACTTGGTGTGGTAGCTGGTGGTGAAGGGCAGCTTCCACTCCACGCAGATGCGCCGGGTGGCGATGCCGATGGGGCCTTCGGTCGCGACATGCACCGCCTCGGGCTCGAAGGCTCTGAGCCGCTCCCTGATCTCCTCCTCGGCGCCCAGGGCCAGGCGGATCTCCGGATAGGTCGGGCAAGGGATGGTCTTGAACTGGCTGGGCTCGATGACCTCGACGTCGTGCCCCATGGCGCGGCATTCCGCAACGGTGCGGGTCAGGGTTCGGACGACGCCGTTGACCTGGGGCTCCCAGGCGTCGGTGGCGAGGACGATGCGCATGGGGCCGAAAGGCTCCGTCGTTTCACTGGCCGGGAGATTTAGACGCTCGCGCCGGGGCGCGGAACCCCCGTCAGTCGACGGCGCGACATTCGGTGGGGCCGCGGTCGCCGGCCGTCCAGGTGGCCATGCCGCCCGAGCCCCTGAGCTCATAGCCGGAAGCGAGGTACCAGATGCCGTCGGCGGCGCGCTCCTGGCGCAAATCGACGGCCTCGCCGGTCGACTGGCGGATGGTGGCCATCTGGCGGGCGTTGTCGAAATCGACCGACAGCCGCTCGCCGTTATTGCAGATGTAGACGGCGCGCACGACGCGATTGGTGATGCGGTCCTGAATCTCGGCGCCGGTGCGCTTGCGGGTGGTCTGGGCGTCGATGGCGCGCTGCTTGACCAGAGCGGCGCTGTCGGGAGCATTGGTCGGGCCGGGCTCCTCGCCGCAGGCGGCCAGCGACGCGGCCGAGGCCAGGATCAGTACGGGGGCGATCAGACGGGCGCGCGAGGTCATGGGCGCTTGAACGCCGCTCAAGCGTCGCCGTTCCGGGCGCGTCGCGCGCGAAAAAAGCCGCGCAGCAGTTCCGCCGAGGTCTCGGCCATGAGACCTCCCTCAATGTTGGGCCGCCAGTGGATGGTGGGTTGGTCATAGAGGCGCGGGCCGTGGGCCAGGGCGCCGCCCTTGGGATCGTCCGCGCCCCAAACCACGCGGCCGATGCGGGCGTGGCTGAGGGCGCCGGCGCACATGGCGCAGGGTTCCAGCGTCACATAGAGGGTCAGGCCGGTCAGACGGTAGTTGCCGCGCGCCCGGCCCGCGGCGCGCAGGGCCACGATCTCGGCATGGGCGGTGGGATCGTGGTCGCCGATGGGGCGGTTGGCTCCGGTCGCGACCACCTCGCCGGTCGCCTCATCGACCAGGACGGCGCCGATCGGGGCCTCTCCCGCGTCCGCCGCCGCTTGCGCGAGGTCGAGCGCCATGCGCATGAACCGCTCATCATGGATCGCCATCCCAAAGACAGCGCCCGGACCCCCCGTCCGCGTCAAGACGAAAAGCGTAGCGACGGTTTCAAGACCCGTGGCGAGGGCGCGAAGCCCGGTTTCAAGAACCGCGCCGGCGGCCCGTCGGGCGGCAAGCCTGGGGGGAAACCCGGAACCGGAAAGCCCGGCGACAAGACGGCCGCCGCCCCACCCCTGCGGCAGGAGCGGATCGCCAAGGTGATGGCCCGCGCCGGCATCGCCTCGCGCCGCGAGGTCGAGCGGCTGATCGGCCTGGGCAAGGTGGCCCTGAACGGCCGCATCCTGGACACGGCGGCGACGCTTGTGACGCGCGACGACGTCATCACCGTGGACGGCAAGCCGATCGGTTCGGCCCAGGCGACGCGGGTATGGCGCTATCACAAGCCGGTGGGGCTGATGACCACCCACAACGACCCGGCCGGGCGGCCGACGGTGTTCGACAGCCTGCCCTCGACCCTGCCCAGGGTGATCTCGGTCGGGCGGCTGGACATCAATTCCGAGGGCCTGCTGCTCTTGACCAACGACGGCGAACTGAGCCGGGCGCTGGAGATGCCGACCACCGGCTGGGTGCGGCAGTACCGGGCCCGCGCGCGCGGCCGGGCGACCCAGGCGGACCTCGACAAGCTGAAGGACGGCTGCGTCGTCGACGGGGTCCGCTATGGCCCGATCGAGGCGACGCTGGACAAGGCCAAGGAGGGCGCGCGCGACGAGGAACGCGGCGGGGCCAATCTCTGGGTCTCAGTGTCGATCACCGAGGGCAAGAACCGCGAGGTCCGTAAGGTGCTGGAGAGCATCGGCCTGACCGTCAACCGGCTGATCCGCCTGGCCTACGGGCCGTTCCAGCTGGGCACCCTGCCCGCGGGCGCGGTCGAGGAGGTCGGGCCGCGCGTGATCCGCGAGCTGCTGAGCGAGCATATCCGGCCCGAAACCCTTCCGACCGGAAACACGGTCGAGACGCCCGCGCCGATCCCAGGACGGCGGCCGCAGGGGGCGATTATCAAGGGCCGCTCGGGCTCGGCCATCTCGGACCCGTCGAGGAAGCCCAGCCGGGTGCGCGCGGCGGAAGCGGCGGCCGAAGCGGGGGGTGAGACCGCCAAGCGCCCACCCAAGAAGGCCGGCTGGGCCAAGGCGGCGCCCCGGAAGGACGCAGGGCGGCCGAAACGGCCGTTCAAACCGCGCGAGGGCCAGAACGGCGAGCGCCCGAAGCGCGACTTCAAGTCAAGAGACGGGGCGGCCAGGGACGATGGGCCCAAGCGAGATTTCAAACCTCGCAGCGAGGGCGCGGGCAGTGACCGGCCGAAGCGGGACTTCAAACCTCGCACCGGCGGGGATCGCGCCGGCGGACGGCCGCCCGGTAAGCCAGGCGGTGGCCCTCGAGGGTTCGGCGCGAAACCCGGCGCGAAACCCGGCGGCGCGCCTCGAGGTCCACGCGGCCCCGGCGGGCCACGAAAGGGCTAAGACCCAGATACTGTCGGAGTTGAATGAGATCAGCTCTTTATGGTCTCCGCTCATCCCCGCGAAGGCGGGGATCCAGTTCTGTCGCCGCGCTAAGCATTGGATTGTCGGCATGATGCTCCCCGCAAGACTTGGTCCCCCAAATCACTGGGGCCCCGCCTTCGCGGGGATGAGCGGGGGCGGGGGGGGAGGCTAAGCCATGCGGATCGTCGGCGGCGCCTTTCGTGGGCGGGCTCTGGTCGCGCCTGAAGGCCAGGGCACGCGGCCGACCTCGGACCGGGCGCGGCAGGCCATCTTCAATGTGCTGGAGCATGCGGCGTGGTCCACGCCGATGGAGGGGGCGCGGGTCATCGACCTCTACGCCGGGTCCGGCGCGCTGGGCTTCGAGGCGATCAGCCGGGGCGCGGGCTTCTGTCTGTTCGTGGAGACCGACGACGGGGCGCGAGGGGCCATCCGCGAGAACACCGAGGCGTTTGGGCTGTTCGGCAAGACGCGGGTGCATCGGAGGAGCGCCACGGACCTGGGGGTCCGGCCCGGCTCGGCCGGCGAGGCCTTCGACCTGGCCTTTCTCGATCCGCCCTACCGCCAGGGACTGGGCGAACAGACCCTGGCGCGGCTGGTCGAGGGGGACTGGCTGAAGCCCGGCGCGCTGGCCGTGTTCGAGCGCGGCTCGGACGAGCCCGAGATTGACACACCCGGCTATGAGCGGCTGGACGCGCGCGATTACGGCGCGGCGCGGGTGCTGTTCCTGCGGCGGGAGGCGTAGGCGCCCAAGGCTCGTGTCGCGGTTAAGCCGCGTTCGTCACAGCGGGCACAACAACTTTCACAACGGGCACAGCGGGACCGAGGATGCCGGATGAGACCGGCTCCATCTTAATGATGACGTGAATGGCGGCGTTCGCCGCCCTCGTGATCAACCACCCTTTCGAGTCCGGTCTGTCAGCGGCTCAGAGGTCGTCGTGGTCGTTGTGATCCTCGTCGTGACCGTTGTGATGAACTGGCTCGGTCAGGCCTTGTGCCGAGGGGCCATATCCGCGAGCGTTTGAGGCGGCGATCGAGCAGATGCGCCTGAGCGGATGGTCCCCCGCGAAGAGGGTCGGGGTGACGGAATGAGGCGGAGAGTATGACCATGATCGATCGACGCGGACTGATGGCGGGGGCGGCCGGGCTGGGGCTGGCGGCCGCGGCGGGGTGCGCGACCTCTGGCGGCGGCGCCCCGGCTGCACCGCGGTGGCGGGCGCTGGCGGCGATGCCCCTGGAGGTTCAGGAAATCTACGCCGCCGAATGGAACGGGCGAATCCTGACCGCCGGGGGGCTAGACGGGCGTGAGGACGGGCTGTTCATCAGCGACCGCAGCTTCCTCTACGATCCCGGCGCTGATGTCTGGTCCGAGGCGGCGCGGCTGCCCGCGCCCCGGCATCATCCGATGATCGTCTCGGTCGGCGGGGCGGTGTTCGCCCTGGGCGGCTATGGCCGGACCGAAGCCGGCGACTGGACCTCCATGACCGAGGTCTGGACGCTGGAGGGGGACGGCTGGCGCGAGGTCACCCGCCTGCCCGCGCCCCAGGCCGAGACGGTCGGATTGGGCCACGACGGGCGCGTCCACCTGATCGGCGGGCGGGCCCCGAAAGCCGCGGCCAACGGCGGCTGGAATGATCAGGGCGACATCGCAAACCACCGGGTGTTCGAGGTCGCCTCCGGCCAATGGAGCGAGCGGACGCCCCTGCCGATGGCGCGGAACAGCGCGGCGGGCGTGGCGCACGACGGCGCCCTGTGGGTGGCGGGCGGCCGCACGGTCGAGGGCGGCGGCACCGGGCGGCTGGACCGCTATGATCCGGCACGCGACGCTTGGGAGACGCGGGCCCCGATCCCGCCCTCCCCTACCGGTCAGCAGGTGGGCGGCGGCCTGGCGCTAGGGGTGCTGGGCGACGGGCGTCTGGCGGCGTTCGGCGGGGAATGGTTCGCGCCGGGCGGGGGCGGCGTGTTCGCCGAAACCTGGCTGTACGATCCGGCGGCCGATGTCTGGACCGCCGGGCCGCCGATGATGACGCCGCGCCACGGCCTGGCGGCGGTCTCGATCCGGGGCGCGGTGTTCGCCATCGCCGGCGGTCGCCGGGTCAGCGGCGGCGACGCCGGTAACGAGCTGGAGGCCTTGGTCCTCTAGCCGACGTCCATCTCCGCCAGGGTGCGCTGGTGCCGGGCGATACGGTGGCGGCAGCGGCGGATGTGGAGGGTGTAGCCGATGGCGAAGGCCGTCAGCGCCGTGCAGGCCGCCGTGAAGGCGAGGACG
>CAXBPJ010000141.1:0-5186 GCA_963977325.1 uncultured Brevundimonas sp.
AGCGACTGGTGGTGCCCTTCGCCATGCCCCTGATGATCGGTCCAGGCGCCATCTCCACCATCATCATCCAGGCCGGCGAGGCGCAGGCCTTCGGCTATGCCGGCACGGTGGCGGGCATGGTGGCGATCGTGGCCGCGGGCGTGGTCTGTTTCGCCATCTTCGCCCTCACCGGGCCGATCCATCGGCTGTTGGGCGAGGTGGGCATGGCCATCGTGGTCAGGGTGCTGGGTCTGATCCTTTGCGCCCTGGCGATCCAGTTCATCCTGGCGGGGCTGGGCGAGGCGCTGCCCGGCATGATCGCCCTGGAGGTCACCAGCCCCTATCCCAGCGGCGGACACTGACGGACGTCAGCACTCCTCGTCGTCGAGCAGGGACTGGAGCAGTCGGGCGAAGCGGCTGGTGAAGCGAGCCTTGGCCGCCTGGTCCAGGGGGAGGCCGCCGGTGATCTCCTTGCCCATGGCCACGCCCATGACGACGCTGGCGGCCAGCCGGGCCCGGACCTCGGCGTCCTGGCCGCCCATCCATTCGATCAGGGGCCGGAAGAAGCGTTCGTCGCTGGATCGGCCGATGATCTCCATGGCCTTGGCCGAGCCGAGCGACCGCAGCATGATCAGCAGGCCGTCCATCTTCGACTCGGGTTTGGGCGTGGTCATCACCTGTTCGGCGATGCGGCGGCCCCAGGTCGCCCGGTCGCCCAACATGAAGCCCTCGCCGTTGTCGCAATTCTGCATCACGTCGAGGAACAGGTCTTCTTTCGAGCCGAAGTAACGGCTGATCAGGGCGGCGTCGACGCCGACCTCGCGCGCGATGTCGCGCAGGCCGACCTCGTCATAGCCGTCGCGGGCGAACCGCTTGCGGGCGGTGTTCAGGATGTCGGCGCGCGTCGCTTCGGCATTGCGCGGCCGGGGGTAGCAGGGCCTCAAGGCGGGCGTTCCTGTCCGAGAATTAATGTCCTTACGAGGCTTATGGGCATGTCAACGCCCGTTGACAACCTTCGCGACTGCGATACATGTCATCGCCCGATGACAAATCGCCCCCAGAGGCGATGCTCGAATTTCAGGTTCCCTCCCCCAAGGACCTCCCAAAGACGGAGAGCGCTTATGCGCAAGCTGATGATCGCGGTTGCGGCGCTGGGCGTCGTGGCCTTGCAGGGTTGCTCGCGCCCGGCCGAGGGCGGGGCGCCGCCCGCGCCGCAGGTGACCGTGGCCACGCCGCTGGTGCAGCAGATTCAGGAGTGGGACGATTTCGCCGGTCGCTTTGAGGCGCCGCAGTCGGTCGAGGTGCGCGCCCGCGCCGGCGGCTACATCCAGGATGTCCACTTCCGCGACGGCCAGTATGTGCGGCGCGGAGCCCTGCTGTTCACGCTCGATCCGCGGCCGGCTCAGGCGGCGCTGAGTGCGGCTCGCGCCCAACTCAGCCAGGCCCAGGCGCAACTGAGCCTCGCTCAGTCTGAGCTGACGCGGGCTGAGACCCTGCTGTCCAGCCAAGCCATCAGCCAGGCCGAGGCCGACACGCGGCGCGGCGCGGTCGAGCAGGCCGAGGCGGCCGTGGCCTCGGCCAACGCCGCCATCCGCGCCCGCCAGCTGGACCTGGAGTTCACCCGCGTCACCGCCCCGATCTCGGGCCGGGTCTCCGACCGTCGGGTCGATCCCGGCAATCTGGTCGCCGGCGGCTCCTCGGCCGGCGACGTCCTGACGACCATCGTGGCCTCCAGCCCGATCCACTTCGTGTTCGAAGGCTCCGAGGCCCTGCTGCTGAAGTATCAGCGCCAGGCGCGCGAGGGCGCGGCCCCCGTGCAGCTGCGCTTGCAGGACGAAAGCGAATTCAGCCGCACCGGCACGCTCGACTTCACCGACAACGCCATCGACGCGGCGTCCGGCGTGGTGCGTCTGCGCGCGGTGGTGCCCAACGCCGACGGTTTCCTGAAGCCCGGCATGTTCGGCCAGGCCCGGCTGGCGGGCGCCGGAACCTACCAGGCCATGTTGGTGCCCGACGCCGCCATCGCCACGGACGCCGCCCGCCGAGTGGTCTATACGGTGGCCGCTGACGGTTCCGTGACGCCCAAGCCGGTGCAGTTGGGACCGACCGTCCAGGGCCTTCGGGTCATCCGTTCCGGCCTGGCGGCGAATGACCGCGTGGTCATCTCCGGCCTGCAGCGAGTCCAGCAGCCGGGCATCAAGGTCCAGGCCCAGAACGGCCGCATCCAGCCCGTGGAGACCGAGGGCCAGCAGCCGGTCACCCAGCCCGCCCCGGCTTCCACGGCGACCTTCGCCGGCGCCCTGGCGTCGGGCGACTGAGCGCGGACGTCCCAGCCATGAACATTTCCCGCTTCTTCATCGACAGGCCGATCTTCGCGGCCGTGATCGCGGTGTTCATCACCCTGATCGGCGCCTTCGCCTATCCGCCGCCGACGATCAGCATCAACACCGCCTATCCGGGCGCCTCGGCCGAGACTCTGGCCGAAACCGTCGCTGCGCCCATTGAGCAGGAGGTGAACGGCGTCGAGGGTATGCTTTATCTGTCCTCGTCCTCGACCTCGGACGGTACGGTCGGGATCACCGTGACCTTTCAGCCGGGAACTGACCTGGACGCAGCCCAGGTGCTGGTCCAGAACCGGGTCGCCCTAGCCGAGCCGCGCTTGCCCGAACAGGTTCGCCAGATCGGCGTGACGGTGAACAAGCAGGAGACCGGCTTTCTGATGATCGTCGGGCTGACGTCGCCCGACGGGTCGCTTGATAACGACTATGTCGGCAACTACGCCCAGACCCAGCTGCGGGACCGGCTGCTGCGCCTGGAAGGCGTCGGCAACGTCCAGGTGTTCGGGGGCGGCAACTATTCGATGCGGGTCTGGATCGACCCGGCCAAGGCCGCCGCGCGTGGCCTGACCGGCGCCGATGTGGTCAACGCCTTGCGCGGTCAGAACGTCCAGGCCGCCGCCGGCTCGATCGGCCAGCCGCCGTTCGCCACCAACGCCGCCGCCTTCCAGCTGCCCATCCAGGTCGAGGGCCGACTGGAGAGCCCCGAACAATTCGCCGACGTGGTCATCAAGACCGACGCCGAAGGCCGGGTGACCCGCGTCCGCGACGTGGCGCGCGTCGAGCTGGGGGCTCAGGACTACGGCATCAACGGCTATTTCGATGGCGAGCGCGGGGTCGGCATCGCGGTGATCCAGCAGCCGGGCGCCAACGCCCTGGCCACCGCCGACCGCGTGCTGGAGGAGGTCGCGGCGATCGAGGCGCAACTGCCCCAGGGCATGGCCATCTCCATCCCCTACAACCCGACCGAATTCGTCGCCGCCTCGGTGGAGTCGGTGCAGCACACCCTGATCGAAGCCATCTTCCTGGTGGTTTTGGTCGTGGTCGTCTTCCTGCAGACATGGCGAGCGGCGATCATTCCCATCGTGGCCATTCCCGTGGCCTTGGTGGCCACCTTCGCGGTGCAGCTGGCGCTGGGATTCTCGATCAACTCGTTGAGTCTGTTCGCCCTGGTGCTGGCTGTCGGCATCGTGGTCGACGACGCCATCGTCGTGGTCGAGAACGTCGAGCGCTACATCCGCCAGGGGCTGACTCCCAAGGAAGCGGCCTACCGATCCATGCACGAGGTATCGGGCGCCTTGATCGCCATCGGCCTGGTGCTGGTCTCGGTGTTCATCCCGACCGCTTTCGTGCCGGGGATTCCGGGCATTTTCTATCGCGAGTTCGCGGTGGTGATCGCCACGGCGTCGGCGGTGTCGCTGTTGGTCTCCCTGACCCTGTCGCCGGCGATGGCCGCCCTGCTGCTCAAGCCGCACAAGGCGCACGACGGCGTGCGTCGCCGCGGCGCCTGGGGCGAGGTGACTTACCGCGTCGGCTGGGCCGGGCGGAAGTTTAATCAGGGCTTCGACTGGCTTTCGGACAGATACGGTCGGCTGACTGCGCGGCTGGTGCGCATGGCGACGGTCATGCTAGTCATTTATGCGGGTCTGCTGGCCTTGACCGGCTGGCGCCTGATCGACACCCCGACCGGCTTCATCCCGGAGCAGGACCAGGGATTCCTGATCGGCGTCGTCCAGCTGCCGCCCGGCTCGTCGCTGGAGCGCACCGAGGCGGTGATGCGTCGCGCCAATGAGATCATCAGCGGCACCGACGGCGTCGACGGCACCGTGGCCTTCGCGGGCCTGGACGGCACCAGCTTCTCCTTCGGGTCCAACGCCGCAACCCTGTTCGTGCGTCTGGACGAGTTCGCCGATCGTGAAAGCGCCGAACTGACCGCCGCCTCCCTGGCCGGCGCCATCACCGGCGCGACTTCGGGCATCGAGGAGGCGCAGATCTTCGTCATCGCGCCGCCGGCGGTGCAAGGCCTCGGAAACGGCAACGGCTTCGAGATGATGATCCAGGACACCTCGGGCGCCGGCTATCGTGCGCTCGAGGGGGCGACCTTCGCCATGATGGGCGCCGCGGCCCAGTCGCCGGATCAGGTCCAGCAGGTGTTTTCGACCTACAACACCGGTTCGCCGCGCATCACCGCCGACGTCGACCGCGACCGGGCGTTGATGATGGGAGTTCAGCCGAACGACGTCTTCTCCACGCTCGGGGTCTATCTCGGCTCGTCCTACATCAACGACTTCAACCTCCTTGGCCGCACCTTCCGCGTGACCGCCCAGGCCGAGCCGACGGCGCGCGACGACCTGGCCGACATCGCCAACCTGAAAACCCGCTCGGCCTCCGGCGAGATGGTGCCGCTGGGCTCGATCGCGACGCTCAGGGACGATTCCGGGCCCTCGCGGATCGTGCGCTACAACCTGTTCCCAGCGGCCTCGCTGCAGGGTCAGGCGGCGGCCGGCGTCTCGTCTGGTCAGGCGCTTGAGATCATGGAGGGAATGGCGGCCCAGACCTTGCCCGACGGCTTCGACTTTGAGTGGACCGGCCTGGCCCTGCAGGAGCAGCAGTCGGCGGGCGGGGCCACCCTGGTCTTCCTGATGGCGGTGGTGTTCGTTTTCCTGGTGCTGGCGGCGCAGTACGAGTCCGTCACCTTGCCGCTGGCGGTCGTGCTGATCGTGCCGATGTGCATCCTGGCGGCGATGATCGGCGTCAATCTGGCGGGGCTGGACAACAACATCCTGGTCCAGGTCGGACTGGTCGTGCTGATCGCGCTGGCGGCCAAGAACGCCATCCTGATCGTGGAGTTCGCTAAACAGGCCGAGGAGA
>CAXBPJ010000142.1:0-5128 GCA_963977325.1 uncultured Brevundimonas sp.
TGACTGTGCGGCGCTCGTGGCCCTGGGCCCCGGCCTGCGCCGGGGAGGCGGAATCCTCTACTACTGCGCCGCTTCCTTGTCGCCGGTGATGTCGGCCCAGAAGCGCTTGGCCTTGCCGGCGAAGGACGAGTTGCGCGGGCTCTGGCTCTCGCCGCAGATTTCGCCCAGCTCCTTCATCAGTTCGCGCTGGCGGCCAGTCAGGTTGGTCGGGGTCTCGACCAGCAGTTCGACCACCAGGTCGCCGCGGGTCTTGCCGTTCAGGTGCGGCATCCCCTTGCCCTTGATGCGCACGGTCTGGCCGGTTTGGGCGCCCTCCGGCACCTTGACCCCGGCGCGGCACCGGCCGTCGCAGGCTTCGGATACTAGGCAGGGCGCCTCGATCTGACCGCCCAGGGCCGCCGTCCACACCGGGATCGGCGTCTGAACAAGCAAATCCAGATTGTCTCGCTCGAACAGCTCGTGCGGCCTCACGGACAGAAAGACGTACAGATCCCCGCGCGGGCCGCCGCGCTGCCCCACATCGCCCTCGCCGGAAAGGCGGATGCGCGAGCCGTCGTCGACACCCGCGGGAATCTTCAGGTTCAAGGTGCGGGTCTTGCGCACCTGTCCGTGGCCACGACAGCTGGAGCAGGCGTCCGCAGGGTTCAGCCGCTTGCCGGCCCCGCCGCAGTGGGGGCAGGTGCGCTCCATGGCGAAAAAACCGTTGGCCTGACGGATGCGGCCCTGCCCGCCGCAGGTCGAACAACTGGTCGGCTGCGCGCCCGCCTTCGCCCCCGAACCCGAGCAGGTGTCGCAAGTCATCGTGGTCGGCACCGCGATCTCGCGTTCCAGCCCGCGATAGGCGTCCTCCAGGGTGATCTCGAGGTCGAAGCGCAGATCCGAGCCGCGCTGCGGCCCGCCGCGCGCGCCGCGTCCGCCGCCGCGCCCGCCGAAGGCGTCGCCGAACGCCTCGCCGAACACCTGGGAGAAGATATCGTTGATGTCGTGGAAGCCCTGGCCGCCGCCATGGCCGCCGCCGTTCACCCCGGCATGGCCGAAGCGGTCATAGGCGGCGCGCTTCTGATCGTCCGACAGGACCGAATAGGCCTCGGAGATTTCCTTGAACGTGGCCAGCGATTCTTCCGAGCCGCCGTTGCGGTCGGGGTGATGGACCATGGCCAGCTTGCGATAGGCGGCCTTCAGCCCAGGGGCATCTACGGTCCGCTCGACGCCCAGAATTTCGTAATAGTCACGCGCCATCGGGCGTCATGTCCTCTTCCCCTGCGGCTCCCTGCGCCCCGCCTCTTGCGGGCGGCGATCGCGGAACCCTGTCCGGCTCAGATGGGAACCGGGTTCGATGATGCAATCCCTGCAAAGGAAAGGCCCCGCCTGCGCCTGGCAAGCGGGGCCTCGGTCGCCCGATAGGATTAGGCGCTCTTCTTGTCGTCGCCCTCGGTGACGTCCTCGAACTCGGCGTCGACCACACCGTCGTCGGCGGGTTGAGCCTCGGCCTGGCTTTCACCGTCGCCCGCGCCCTGCTGGGCCGCGTACATGGCCTCGCCCAGTTTCATGGAGGCCTGGGCCAGCGTGTTGGTCTTGGTCCGGATGTCCTCCGGGTCCGTGCCGTCCTTGGCGGCCTTCAGGTCGGCCAGGGCGGCCTCGATGGCCGATTTGTCGTCCGCGCCGATCTTGTCGCCGTGTTCGGCCAGGGCCTTCTCCGTGGAGTGGATCAGGCTGTCCGCGCCGTTCTGGGCCTCGACCAGCTCCTTTCTGGTCTTGTCGGCGGCGGCGTTGGCCTCGGCCTCCTTGACCATCTTGTCGATGTCCTCATCCGACAGGCCGCCATTGGCCTGGATGCGGATCGACTGCTCCTTGTTGGTCGCCTTGTCCTTGGCGGTGACGTGGACGATGCCGTTGGCGTCGATGTCGAAGGCGACCTCGATCTGCGGCATGCCGCGCGGGGCCGGCGGAATGCCCATCAGGTCGAACTGACCCAGGATTTTGTTGTCCGCCGCCATCGGGCGCTCGCCCTGGAAGACCCGGATGGTCACGGCCGACTGGTTGTCGTCCGCCGTCGAGAAAGTCTGGCTCTTCTTGGTCGGGATGGTGGTGTTGCGTTCGATCAGCGGCGTGAACACGCCGCCCAAGGTCTCGATGCCGAGGGTCAGGGGCGTCACGTCCAGCAGCAGCACGTCCTTGACGTCGCCCTGCAGTACGCCGGCCTGAACCGCCGCCCCCAGGGCCACGACCTCATCCGGATTGACCCCCTTGTGCGGCTCCTTGCCGAAGAAGGCCTTCACCGCCTCCTGCACCTTGGGCATGCGGGTCATGCCGCCGACCAGCACCACCTCGTCGATGTCCGAGGCCTTCAGGCCCGCGTCCTTGAGCGCCTTCTGACACGGCTCGATGGTGCGCTGGACCAGGTCCTCGACCAGGGCCTCGAGCTTGGCGCGGCTCAGCTTGATGTTGAGGTGCAGCGGGCCCGAGGCGTTCATGGTGATGAACGGCAGATTGACCTCATACTGGGTCGTGGAACTCAGTTCCTTCTTGGCTTTCTCGGCCTCTTCCTTGAGGCGCTGCAGCGCCAGCTTATCGGAGCGCAGGTCGACGCCCTGCTCCTTCTTGAACTCGTCGGCCAGATAGTCGACGAGGCGCAGGTCGAAGTCCTCGCCGCCCAGGAAGGTGTCGCCGTTGGTCGACTTCACCTCGAAGACGCCATCGCCGATCTCCAGGATCGAAACGTCGAAGGTGCCGCCGCCCAGGTCATACACGGCGATCTTCTGGCCGTCGTTCTTCTCCAGGCCGTAGGCCAGGGCGGCCGCGGTCGGCTCGTTGATGATGCGCAGCACCTCCAGGCCGGCGATCTTGCCGGCGTCCTTGGTGGCCTGGCGCTGGGCGTCGTTGAAATAGGCCGGGACGGTGATCACCGCCTGGGTGACCGTCTCACCCAGATACGCCTCGGCGGCCTCCTTCATCTTGCCCAGGGTGTAGGCCGAGATCTGCTGAGGCGAGTAATCCTTGCCGTGGGCGCGGACCCAGGCGTCGCCGTTCGGACCCTTGACGATGTCGTAGGGCACCATGCTCTTGTCCTTCGCCACCACGGGATCGTCGAAGTTGCGGCCGATCAGCCGCTTGATCGCGAAGAAGGTGTTGGACGGATTGGTCACCGCCTGGCGCTTGGCCGGCTGGCCGACCAGGATCTCGCCGCCATCCTGGATGGCGACGACCGAGGGGGTGGTGCGATTGCCCTCGGCGTTCTCGATCACCTTGGGGTTCTTGCCGTCCATGACGGCGACGCACGAATTGGTCGTGCCGAGGTCGATGCCGATGATCTTGGCCATGATCTCTTTGGTCTCACTCCTTGCGGCGGGCGATGCGGCGGCCTTCTCGGAAGCGCCGCGCGTGACCGCCCCCAGTTGAACGAACCCCCGGATTTCCGGGGGCGGGACAGGTTTGTTCCGGCATGCGCCGGGGTCGTGCGGCATATGGGAAAGCCCGCATGCGCCGCAAGGGCTTCCTCACTTTCGGAGCGCCGGGAATTTCAGTGGCGAACCGTGTTCGTCCGGCGTATGGAAAGGGCGTTCGCGGCTCCGGGCGGCCGGAGGCGAATCTGGGGAGAAGATCATGACCATCAAGACCTTGGCCCGTGGGGCGGTCCTCGCGATGGCGCTCGCCTTATCGGCGACGCCGGTCGTCGTTCAGGCGCAATCCAACGACGGGATGGATCGCCGGGTGCGGATCATCAACGATACCGGCAAGACCATCATGTATTTCTACGCCTCTCGTCAGGGCGTCGACAGCTGGGAAGAGGACATCCTCGGCTCCGACATCCTTGAGGACGGCCAAAGCGTGACGGCGAATATCGACGACGGCACGCGCGCCTGCCGTTATGATTTCAAGGCCGTCTTCGACGACGGTCAGTCGCTCGAGCGCTACAATATCAACGTCTGCGAAATCACCACCTACACCTATACCCGCTGACGGGTCGGCGCCGGCCGGGCCGGTCGCGGGCTTTCGCCTGTGGCCCGGCCGCCTCGACGCGGCTCAGCAGGCGACGCTGGTCGAGGCGGTGATGGCGGGCCTCGCCGAAGCGCCGCTCTACCGGCCAGTGACACCCGGCGGGCGGCCGTTCTCCGTGCGCATGTCGAACTTCGGGCCGCTGGGCTGGGTCTCGGACCGCGGCGGCTATCGCTATCAGCCGACCCATCCGGAGACCGGGCGACCGTGGCCGGCCATTCCGACGCTGCTGCTCCATCTCTGGCGCGACCTCGCCGATCCGGACCGGCCCCCCGACGCCTGCCTGGTCAATCTCTACGGCGCCGACGCCCGCATGGGCCTGCATCAGGACAGGGACGAGGCGGACTTTTCGGCGCCTGTCCTGTCGGTCTCGCTGGGCGATACGGCCGTGTTTCGCATCGGCGCGGCCGAAGGTGGTCGCACCCAGAGTATCCGCCTGTCCTCCGGCGATGTCTGCCTTCTGGCCGGAGAGGCGCGGCTGGCTCGCCACGGCATCGACCGCATACTGGCCGGCTCGTCTCGCCTGGTTCCCGGCGGAGGGCGGATCAATCTGACACTGAGGCGCGCCGCTTGAGCCCGACCCCGCCCTCGGGCAGCATCGTCTCCATGGACGGCCCCTCGCCCTTTCCGCCCGCGGCGCCGCCGCCCCGGCCGGTGGCGCCGGGCCTGTATCTGGTCTCCACCCCGATCGGGAATCTGCGCGACATCACCCTGAGGGCGCTGGACGTGCTGGCCGCCGCCGACCTGATCCTGGCCGAGGACACCCGCGTCACCGCAAAGCTCTTGACCGCCTACGGCTTGAAACGCCCCTTACGGCGCGCCGACGATCATGCGGGCGAGGCCGTCGCCGAAGATGCCGTGCGCCGGGTGGGGGAGGGCCAGGTCGTCGCCCTAGTATCGGACGCCGGCACGCCCCTGATTTCGGACCCCGGCTTCGTGGTCGCGCGCGCCATGGTCGAGGCCGGCCTGCCGATCCACCCGATCCCGGGCGCCTCTAGCCTCACCGCCGCCCTGACCATCGCCGGCCTGGCTGCCGACCGAGTGCTGTTCGCCGGCTTCCTGCCGCCGAAATCGGTCGCGCGGCGCACGGCGCTGGAGACCTTGAAGGCCACGCGCGCCACCCTGGTGCTGT
>CAXBPJ010000143.1:0-5113 GCA_963977325.1 uncultured Brevundimonas sp.
TCGCCTTCGCCGCCGTCCTCGCTCCGCTGCTGGTCCAGTGCGATCGCGACCGGCCGGAGCCGGCGGAGCCGACGGCTCCGGTCGAGCCCTCCGCGCCTTCCCCCTTGGCGCCGATGGCGCGCGCTGAACTGATCAACATCGCACAAGCCGCCGCCGACGCCTATGCGAGCGGCGCGACCTATGACGAAGGGGGTCTGGTCGGGCGGCGGTTCCAGATCGTCGTGCCGTTCGGCTGCCCGGGTTCGACCGGCGCGGCCACCGGCGCCGCGAGCCGAGAGGTTGCCGACGGCCTCGCGCGCTGGCGCTGGGGCGAGGACAATCGCAGCCTGCGCCTGACCGTCAACGCCACTGACTGGTCCGAGGCTCCCGAGTTGGTCGCCGCCGTCGGCTCGGCAGAGAGTGCGGCACTGGAATCGACGGCCGGCTTTTGGATTCCGCGCCCTTGGCAAAGCAGCGGCGACTGCCCTGCCCTGCGTCTTCCGGAGCCGCCGTTGGTGGCTGCCGCTCCCACGGAAGACGAGGCTGAAACGACCGACGGTGCGACCGACGCGCCGACGGCGATTGCCGCGAGGCCGCTGGCCCCCCCGCCATCCCCACAGACCTTGGGCCTGGTCCAGCTTTTCACCGACGAGTCGCCGCGCACCGGCCGCACGGTCGGCCGGCCGCATGTCCACACCATCCGCTCGGAGGGCGAGGCGCCCCTGCCCGCGCCCAATCGGGGCTTCCGCCTGGTGCTGGAGGGCCGGATCGCACGCTTTCCCAACGGCCGCGCCGTCAGTTGCTCGGCCCCCAGCCAGGACGTGCGGCCGCGTTGTCTTGTGGCCGTGACCTTCGATCGGCTGGCGTTCCGCGATCCGACCTCCGAGACCGCCCTGGCGGAGTGGCGCTAGGCGGTCAGGCCTCGCCCGGCGGCTGCATGGCCAGAAGGGCGAAGCTGGCAAGCCAGTGCTCGCCCATATAGTCGCCGGTGACGTGCGGAAGGGCCGTATTCAGATGCTCCGTGGCGGTCGCTTGGGCCGTTGATCGTGCCGGGTGACTACCGGGCAAGGCCGCCGCAATCCCGCGCCAGCACCAGGCGCGGCTGAGATTGAGGCCGTCCAGATGGGCGATCTTGCCGTCGGAGCGATCGCTGACGCTGGCGGGGCAGAACAGAGTCGCGGGAATGCCCTCCGCCGAGCGAGGCAGGAAGGCATCAAGCCAGGTTGTGAACTCCGGCCCCGACAGCGCTCGGCTCATGGCCAGGGCCTCCATCAACGCTGGCGATAGAAACTCGTCCTGAGACGGTTCCCAGGCGGCGCAATCGCGGTCGCCGGCATGCCAATGGCGGAGCTTGCTTTTCAGCTCAGCGGCGAATGCGGGCCGGGCCGTCGCCGCCCAGTCCAGCGCCAGGGTGAAGGCGAACGCGGTGTTGTAGTGGGTTCCCACCCTGACCGGATAGGTCGCCAGGGGAAGGTAGGCGGAGAAGCGATCGTGAATGGCCTCCACCAGGGGAGCGAGCGATGCACGCCAGGCCGCGGCCTCTGGACCGTGCCGGTCCAGCTCGGCAGCCAGCTTCAACAACCAGGCCCAGCCATAGGGACGTTCGAATCCCCGGCTGGTCGGACGGCGGACATAGGCGGACTCGGCCTCACCGTTTTCGACCGTAAACGTTGCGTCGGCCAGCACGCGAATTTCGGCGGCGAACGGCGCCTTCGGATAGAGGCGCAGAAGGCTGAACAGGGTCCACCGGCCGGGCACGCAGCTGTGCCAGTCGAAGCTGCCGAAGAAGATCGGGTGCAGGTCGCGCGGCCCCCGAACGTCGTGGGGGCCGGTCATGACGTGATCCAGCTTATGCGGAAACTCTCGCGCCACATGGCCCAGGGCGGCGCGGGCGAAACGGTCGGCGATCTCGGGCGTCAGCTCGGTCATCTAGAAGGCCAGAAAATACATCAGCGCCATGTTTGCCGCGAGCATCATCAGGGCGGTCGGAATCTGGGCCCGGATCACGCCGTTGAGCATGCGGTTGCGGTCAGGCAGCTCCAGAAGATTGGCCGGCACCACGTTGAAGTTGGCCGCCATGGGCGTCATCAGCGTTCCGCAGAAGCCGGCCAGCATGCCGATGGCGCAGACGATCGCGACGTTGCCTTCGAACCGCCCGATCAAAAACGGCAGGGCGATGGCGGCGGTCATCACCGGAAAGGCGGCGAAGGCGTTGCCCATGATGACGGTGAACAGCGCCATGCCCAGGCAGTAGGTCACCACCCCGATCAGTGGCCCGTTCATCGGGATGGTGTCGGCCACCAGCCCGCCGACCACCTCCCCCACCCCGGCCAGGGCGAAGACGGCCCCCAGCGCCGCCAGCATCTGCGGCAGAATGGCGGCCCAGCCGACGGCGTCCATCAGCCTGCGGCCCTCCTGAATCGGCGCCATCAGCGGCGGTCGGATCAGCGCCATGCCGACGCCGATGGCCAAGAGCACGCCCAGCCCCAATGCGATCAGCGTCGGATCCTGAGGATCGAAGATCGGTGCGCCCGCAATCTCAATCTTCGCCAGGACGAGGGTGCCGATCAGGGCGGTGGCGGGGATGATCAGGGCCGGAATAAACAGCTTGGCGCCCAGGCGCTGGGCAGATGCGGCCCGTTCTGTCGGGCTGGTGGTGCGAGGCTGACCTTGGGCGAGGCCGATGCCGCCCAGGATCACCAGGGCGATGACCAGCAGGCCGTTGGCGAAATCCGTCAACCGGTCGCCGAAGGTGAAGGAAAAAGCCAGAAGCCCCCAGAAGCCGGCGTTGATCCAGCGCCGGGGATTGGCGTCATCCATGGCGCTGAGCACCGCCCAGGCCGCGAACACCAGGCCCGCCAGCAGGTAGATAAAGTCGAGGGTGATCATTCGCCGCCGTCCACCGCTCGTTGTTCCGGCTTCTGGGCGCCCTGCCCCACCTCCACCTCGCGCGCGATACGGCGATCGAACAGAATCAGCCGAGCTCCGTGGACCAGAAGCGCCACGATCGCGGTCGGGATGGCCCAGACCGACAATTCCAGGGGCTGAACAATGATGCCGTTCTGCTCCAGGAAGCCCTTGATCAGCAGGATCGAGGCGATGGCGATGAAGATGTCCTCGCCGAAGAATAGAGCGATGTTGTCGGCGGCCGCCGCGTGACTGCGGATGCGGAATTTGGTGGCCTCGGGGATGGCGCCGTGTCGCGTCTCGGCGGCCGCCTCGGCCATGGGGGCGATCAGGGGGCGAACCATCTGGGGGTGACCGCCCAGCTTGGTCTGGCCCAGGGCTGCGGTGACCTGGCGGGCGAAGAAATAGCCGAGCAGCAGCCGGCCGGTGGTGGCGCCCCGCACGCTGGAGATCAGCTTGCGGGCCTGCTCCTGCAGCCCCGCGCGCTCAAGCAATCCAATGACCGGCAGGACCAGCCAGACGATCGAGATGTAGCGGTTGTCGTTGAACGCCTCGCCGAAGGCCGAGATGGTTTCGACCAGGCCCAACCCTCCGGTCAGACCGGTGACGACGGCGGCGGTCAGGATGACGACCAGCGGATTGATCCGGGCGACGAACCCGACCACCACCACCGCGATACCCAGCAGGACCAGCATCGGCCGCCTCCCCGTGATTCCGGCGGCAGCCTAAGCCCGTTCGACGCGTGGGGGCTATCCCCGACCGATTAGCCGCACTTCACCTGAAGGATGACGCCGCCCGGGGTCTCGCGCACGACATTGAGGCGCTCCGGCCTCAAGTCCGCCGTTACGGGCGTCATCACCGCATAATCGCGAAGGCCGCCCGGGAAGATCAGGGGATCCAGCGAACGATCGTCGCCCACCAGCCCCTGAAGCCGGGAGGCGCCGCAGTCGTCGCCGAAATAGAATGGCCCGGGCTCGCCATCGATCTCCGCGAACCAGATGCCCGGCGAGGTCGGATGATTCCGGATCACCGACCCCGCCGGCGCCCAATAAGCATAGGGCGGCGCCGGATCGGCCTCGATCCTCACCCCGACGGGCGCGGCGGGCGGCGCGGTTTGGAGGTCGCTGAGGGTCAGCACCCGCGGTTGGGTCGGCGGCTCGGGCTCTGACGGCGAACAGGCGCACGCCAGGATCAGACTCGCGCCCGCCGCGATCAGCCGCAGCGGACTTCCTCGATCACGCCGGTCTCCTGATCGTAGAACACGTTCAGCCGGTTGGGATTGTAATCCATCGTCACAGGACATTCGGTGCAGGTGACGCGCCAGGTCTCGCCGGCCGGAGCGGGCGGCAGTTCGGAGCGGTTGCGGCCGACCCAGTCCTGATGCTGGTCAGCCTTGCATTGGGCCGGGCCGTCATCGCCCATGGCGGGCGGGGCGTCGGCATCGTCCTCGGTCGAGGCGCAGGCCGACAGCATCAGGGCGGCGCATCCGGCGGCGGCGAACAGGCGGATCATGGTCATCTCCTTTTCCCTAGCCCTCTAAACGCTCAGCCACAGCGAACCTGTTCCACCAGCCCGGTGTCGGCGTCGTAGAAGATGTTCAGCCGGTAGGGTGAGAAATCCTCGGTGATCGGGCATTCGGTGCAAACAACGCGGCGATTAACCACCTCGACGGGCACCGGAATTTCCGTGCGCGAGCGGCCCACCAGCCACTGAAGTTCTCCCGCCTTGCAGACATCCTGCTGGGCCGAGGGCATGCGGGTGCCGACGGGCTGGGTGACCTCGGCGATCTCCACGGCCTCGGGCGCGCTGGTCGGCGCGGCGGCGGCCTGGGGCGGCTCGGCTTCGGGTGTCGAGGAACAAGCGGCGAGCAAGGCCAGGCCGGCGATCAGCCCGCCTTTTCCCAGCGGCCTTCGGTCGATTGCTTCCAATAGGCGAGGTTCCCGCCGGTCTGCTTCAGGCCGCGCCAACGCTCGCGCGCCGCCGCGAGCGCCACGTCGTCCCGACCGTCGAACAGGATGAAGCATCGCTCAAAATCCTCCGTGGCGCCCAATTCGGCCTGATCCAGAATGAACAGCGCCTGAGCGCCGTTCCGGTTCTCCCCCGTCGTGGTCAGCAGGATCGGCTGGCGGGCCTCCTTCCCCTCCCCGTCCAGGCCGTGCGCCAGAAAGCTGTCCGGGCGGGCGGTCCACAGCCGGTCGCTCATCTCGCGCAGCAAGGCGCCGTCGCT
>CAXBPJ010000144.1:0-5111 GCA_963977325.1 uncultured Brevundimonas sp.
CGGCGAACCGTTCAGCCATCATGCGCGAACATGAGATCGATGATCAGGGCCTCACGCCCACCGACCCCGCCCAGCCGGGCAGCCCCGACGCGGTCGATCCCAGCCTCTGCCCAGAATGCCAGGGCGTCGGCGCTCTCCCGGAGGGGGAGACCTGCCCGGTCTGCGACGGCACGGGCCAGGCGACCGCTAGGACAGGCGGCGGCTGATCCCGCCTCAGTGCGACTCGCTGTGACGCGGCGCGGGGTCGAGGTATTCGCTTTCGGCATGAGCATCGGGGCCCAGTACGAAGCGGCGGTCGCAATAGCCGCACTCGACAAAGTCGTCCTCGCCCATGTCCATATAGACCAGCGGATGGCCCAGGGCCCCGCCGCCGCCGTCGCAGGCGACCCGCTTTGTGGAGACCAGGATCTCCTCGGGCGGCGGGACAAGGACGTCGGGGTGGCGCGGCGGCATGGCTTGGGGCTCGGCACTTGGCGAAGAGGGGGGCGGCGCATACCTATGCCGCGCCCCGCCCAGCGTCAAAGCCGAAAGAGCCGCATGCCCGAAGCCGAAGCCCTGCCCGACAACGCCATCTCGGTCAGGGGGCTGAAGAAGACGTACGCCGGCTCAAAGAAGGCGCCACCCAAGACAGCCCTGCACGGCATCGACCTGGATATCCCGCGCGGCTCGATGTTCGGCCTTTTGGGTCCGAACGGCGCGGGCAAGTCGACCCTGATCAACATCCTGGCGGGCGTGGTCAACAAGTCGGAGGGGACGGTCGAGATCTGGGGCCGCGACATCGATCATCGCCCGCGCGACGCCCGTGCCGCCCTGGGCGTGGTGCCCCAGGAGATAACCGCCGACGTTTTCTTCACCCCGCGCGAGGCGCTGGAGGTTCAGGCCGGTTTTTACGGCGTGCCGGCCGATGAGCGGCGCTCGGACGAACTGCTGTCCGCGCTGGGCCTGTCGGACAAGGCCAACGCCTATGTCCGGGCGCTGTCGGGCGGCATGAAGCGGCGGCTGATGGTGGCCAAGGCCCTGGTCCACAATCCGCCTATTCTGATCCTCGACGAACCCACCGCCGGGGTCGACGTCGAGTTGCGCCGCCAGCTGTGGGACTATGTCCGCCGCATCAACGCCGAGGGCGTGACCATCGTCCTGACCACCCACTATCTGGAGGAGGCTCAGGAGCTGTGCGACACCATCGCCATCGTCAATCGCGGCGAGGTCATCGCCTGCGAACCGACCGGCCAGCTGCTGCGCCGTCTCGACACCCGCAATGTGGTGGTTACGCCGGAGCATGACCTGACCGCGCCGCCCGTCCTGAAGGGGTTCGAGGTGAAGCCCCGCGCCAACGGGGCGTTCTCGGTGACCTATCGCTCGGGCCAGTCCAGCGTGGAGCAGGTGCTGGCCGCCGTCCGCGCCGCCGGGGTCACCATCCGCGATATCACCACCGAAGATCCGGACCTGGAAGACGTTTTCCTGGCCCTGACGTATGGCGACAAGAGCCGGGCCGACCCCACGCGAGACTGACCGGCCTCGCTCCGGCCGATCCGCGTGTTATGACGAGCCAAACACGGCCACGGGCGTTCAGTCCGGGCGAGGACGGATCAGGAGAGGCGCATCATGGGCGGCAACAAGAACTGGATTCCGGTCAGGGGCGCGCAGGGCGTGCATTCGCGTCAGGCCCACGCCGACCTGCCGGCCGGAACCTATGAGCGGGAAATCTCCAAGGAGGGCTTCTTTGGCCCCGCCGCCTTCCTCTACCACCCCAATCCGCCGACCGGCTGGTCCAGCTTCGAGGGGCCGCTGCGCCCGCGCGCCTTCGACCTCAACGGCCTGAACGAGGCGGCCGGCTCGCCGTGGAACGCGCCCCGCGTGCTCCACAACAAATCGGTCGAGGTGCGGTTCTGGAAGCTGTCGGGCGCCATGCCCGACCTGGCGAGGAACGCCGACGGCGATCAGCTGCTGTTCGTCCATTCGGGGCAGGGCGATCTGTTCTGCGACTACGGCCGGCTGCGGTTCGAGGCGGGCGACTATCTCTATCTGCCGCGCGGAACCATGTGGCGGCTGGCGCCCGAAGACCAGGCGGCGGTGCTGATGATCGAGGCCACCAACGGCCACTACACCCTGCCGGACCGGGGCCTGCTCGGCCCCCACGCCATCTTCGACCCCTCGATCCTGAAGACGCCGGAGATGGACGAGGCCTTCAAGGACCATCAGGCCCAGGCCGGCGACTATCCCGTGCGGATCAAGAAACGCGGCGAGGTCTCGACCGTGACCTTCCCGTTCAACCCCCTGGACGCGGTGGGCTGGCACGGCGAGCTGGCGCCGGTGAAGCTGAACGTGCGCGACATCCGCCCGGTGGCCAGCGCCCGCTATCACCTGCCGCCCAGCGCCCACACCACCTTCCTGGCCGACAGGTTCGTGGTCTGCACCTTTGCGCCACGCCCGTTCGAGACCGATCCCGGCGCGATCAAGATCCCGTTCTTCCACAACAACGACGATTTCGACGAGGTGCTGTTCTATCACGCCGGCGACTTCTTCAGCCGTGACAACATCGACGCCGGCATGATGACCTTTCATCCTTCGGGCTTCACCCACGGGCCGCACCCCAAGGCGCTGAAGAACATGCTGGTCCAGACCAAGGAGGCCACCGACGAATACGCCGTGATGATCGACACCCGCGATCCGCTGGACGTCGGCGACGGCGCCGCCTCGGTCGAGAACCACGCCTATGTCGACAGCTGGAAGGCGCGGTGACGAAATCGGACACGCCGGGCGTCATCGCGCCGCCGCCGCTGATCTATCTCGGCTTTCTGGCGACCGGCTGGGCCATCGAGCGGTTCGTGCGAGACGTCACCTTCGGCCTGCCCGATCGCTGGGGCGCCTTCATCGGCATCAGCCTGGTCGTGATCGGCTTCATGATCGAGGGCGAGGCGACGATGCGCTTCCGCCGCGCCAACACGGCCGTCCAGCCGTGGAAGCCGAGCTCAAGCCTGGTCACCGAGGGCATCTACGGCCTCAGCCGCAATCCCATCTATGTCGGCATGGCGGCGATCTACGCCGGCCTCGCCCTGACCTTCGACGCGCCCCTGGCCCTGGCCCTGCTGATCCCCTGTCTGTTCGTGATCGACCGGGGCGTGATCGCGCGCGAAGAACCCTACCTCGAGGCCCGCTTCGACCAGGCCTATCGCGATTACCGCGCCCGGGTGCGACGGTGGTTGTAAGCGAGGCCGAGCTGCGGGCGCTGGCCGAGGAGGAGCTGGCCGCGGCCTGTTCGCTCAGCTTCGCCGAGCTGTCCCGGATCACGCCCTGGGGCGACGGTCACCGCGGCTTTTCACCGTCCGGCGTCGAGGTCGAATTCGAACGCCGCTATCTCTGGGCAGACCAGCCGGACGCCATCCTGGTCGAGGTCGAGGTGCGCTGCCCGCCCGACAATCCCACCACCGGCGCCGAGGCGCGCCGCATCGTCCGCAAGGGCTGATCGGCGCGCACATCCCCATCGCGATTCAGGCGGCGCTGGGTTAGACAGCGGCGGTGACCTTCACGGCCGACGAGCACGACTTCGACCCCTTGCGCGACTGCCCGTCGCTTGGCGAGGCCTTGCGCGCCGCGCGGCAGTCGTCCGGCCGGTCGCTGGAGCAGCTCTCGGCCACGACCAAGGTGCATGTCCGCTACCTGACCGCCCTTGAATACGGCGATTATGGCCTGCTGCCGTCGCGCGTGTTCGCGCTGGGTTACCTGCGGGCCTACGCCCAGGCCCTGGGGCTGGACGAGCATGCCGCCGCTCAGCGTTTCCGGCGCGAGGCCCCGGACGACGGCGCCAAGCTGAGGGGCCCGGTCGGCGTCGCCCATGCCGACATTCGCACCCGCGCGCCCCTGGTCATCGGCGGGGTCGCGGTGCTGCTCGTCGCCGTCGTCGGCTGGAACATCTTTCAGCGGGTGGTCCGCATCGCCCCGCCTCATCCGTCGGAGATCGCCGTGGCGCCCAAGGAATGGGCCGAGGCGCCGGGCTTGGATCAGGGCCTGACCCTCGGAGCCCCGACCCCGGCCCCCGAAGAACAGACCGTGCCGCAGCTCTATGTGACACCGGGTCTGGAGGCCCAGCTTCTGGGCATCGACCCGGAGGACGCCGAGGCCATGGCCGCCCTGGCCGCCGCCAATGCGCCGCCGGTTCAGGCCGCCTTCAATCCGCGCGGGCCGGTGCACGGGGCGGGCGCCGCCGAATCCGACGTCATCCTGCAGGCCGACCGCGCCTCGGTTCTGGTTATCCGTGTCGGCGACAGGGTGCTGTTCGCGCGCCAGATGGCCGAGGGCGAGAGCTGGCGGGCCCCTCGAGGCCTGGCCGCCACCATCGACGCCGCCGATCCCCAGGCCTTCAGCATCTATCTGAACGGCGAACACGCCGGCCGCCTTGCCGCCGCCGAGACGCCGCTGCAGCGCCTCAACGCCCAGGCCGCCTCCGCCCAGCAACAGGCCGCCGCCGCCCTGGCCGCTCGCCAGGCCGCCCAATCGGCGCCGGCGCCCCCGACCACCACGCCAAATCCCTGATCGAGCGACCGGTCGAATGGGCGGAATGCGGGAAGAAATGGCGCGCCCGAAAGGATTCGAACCTCTGACCCCCAGATTCGTAGTCTGGTGCTCTATCCAGCTGAGCTACGGGCGCGCTGATCGCGGGTTTCGCGAAGGGCGGTCACCTAGCGGGCGCCGGAGCGGGATGCAAGAGCCCGTGTGAAATTCCCGCGCGGGCTTGGCGGGGAGGGGCGGGGGTTCTAGGGCGGAGGAATGAAGCTGTTCCCGATCCTCGACGCGCCGCGTCGCGTCCTCGCCGCCCTGGCGACCACCGGCCTGATCCTGACCGCCTTCGCCACGACCCCGGCCAGCATCCAGCTGCTGGAGATCATCGTGGGCTTCGGCATCGCGGGCACCGGGTTCGGGGTGATCCTGGCCGTGGTCGGCCGGGCCGCCAGCGACGACAACCGCAGCCTGGCCCTGGGCATCGCCACCGCCGCCGGATCGGCGGGGCAGGTCTTCGGCGCACCCCTGGCCGAAGGGCTGCTGGCCTTCTATCCGTGGCAGTCGGTCTTCATCATCTTCGGCGTGATCGTCCTGTCGACGATGCTGTTCCT
>CAXBPJ010000145.1:0-5106 GCA_963977325.1 uncultured Brevundimonas sp.
CCCCGGCCACGTCCAGATCTTCGACCAGGGCCAGCGGTCCTATCGCGAGCTGCCGCTGCGCATGGCCGAATTCGGCGCCTGCCACCGCTATGAGCCCTCGGGCTCGCTGCACGGCCTGATGCGTGTGCGCGGCTTCACCCAGGACGACGCCCACATCTTCTGCCGCGAGGACCAGATCGTGGAGGAGACGGCGGACTTCATCGAACTGGCCCGCTCTATCCACGCCGACCTGGGCATGGAGACGGCCTATATCAGCCTCGGCACCCGGCCCGAGGTCCGCGCTGGCGACGACGCCTTCTGGGACAAGGCCGAGGCCCAGATGGCCGAGGCGGCCCGCGCCGCCGGGACCGAGCCCAGGGTCACCGAGGGCGACGGCGCCTTCTATGCGCCCAAGCTCGACTTCGTGGTCAAGGACGCCATCGGCCGCGAATGGACCTGCGGCACCATCCAGCTCGACTATGTCCTGCCCGAGCGGCTGGGCGCCGAATACGTCGGCGAGGATGGCGGCAAGCACCGTCCGGTCATGCTGCACCGGGCCATCCTAGGCTCGTTCGAGCGGTTCATCGGCATCATGATCGAGAACTACGCCGGCGCCTTTCCGCTGTGGCTGGCGCCGGTGCAGGCCGTGGTGGCGACCATCACCTCGGACGCCGATCCCTATGCGGCCGAGGTCGCGGCCCGATTCAAGGCCGCCGGTCTGCGGGTCGAGACTGACCTGAGGAACGAGAAGGTCGGTTACAAGGTGCGCGAGCACTCGGTCGGCAAGGTGCCGGTGATCGCCGTGGTGGGCCGGAACGAGGCCGAGGCGGGCACGGTCGCCATCCGCCGCCTGGGCAGCCAGGCCCAGGAGGTCGTCACCCTCGACGAGGCCATCCGCATTCTGACCGACGAGGCGACCCCGCCGGACCTGAAGCGGGAGAAGGCAGGGGCCTGATCCCTTTTTTCCCTTCCGCTCATCCCCGCGAAAGCAGGGACCCAGTTCTTTACGTGCTCGATTTCCGGGACCTTCGTCGGTGAAGTCTCGGCGCCGCCGAACCGGCCAAAGCACTGGGTTCCCGCTTTCGCGGGAATGAGCGGGGGAGTTTTGGCGCAGCGCGGCTGGACCCCGTCGGGAGCCCAACCCATATGCGGGCCTCGACCAAGCGACTGACCGAGGCCCCGTGACCGACCTGTCCCCCCGCGAGATCGTTTCCGAGCTGGACCGCTTCATCGTCGGCCAGGACGACGCAAAGCGCGCCGTGGCCGTGGCCCTGCGCAATCGCTGGCGCAGGAAGCGCGCGCCCGAGGACATCCGCGACGAGATCACGCCCAAGAACATCCTGCTGATCGGCCCCACGGGCGTCGGCAAGACCGAGATCGCCCGACGGCTGGCGCGGCTGGCCGGGGCGCCCTTCCTCAAGGTCGAGGCCACCAAATTCACCGAGGTCGGGTACGTCGGCCGCGACGTGGATCAGATCATGCGCGATCTGGTCGAGGCGGCCATGATCATGGTTCGCGACCAGCGCCGTGCCGGCGTCCGCGCCCAGGCGGAAAAGGCCGCCGAGGACCGCATCCTTGACGCCCTGGTCGGACCGGGGGCACAGCCCGCCACCCGCGACTCCTTCAGGAAGAAGCTGCGCGCCGGCGAACTTGACGACAAGGAGCTCGAGATCGCCCTGGCCGACACCGCCTCGCCGCTGCAGGGGCTCGACATGCCCGGCCAAGGCGGCGTCGGCATGATCAATATCGGCGAACTGCTGGGCAAGATGGGCGGCGGCCGCACCAAGACGGTCAAGACCACGGTCAAGGCGGCGGTCGATCCCTTGATCGCAGAGGAATCCGACAAGCTGCTGGATCAGGACAGCCTGACCCGCGAGGCCGTCACCTTGGCCGAACAGGAAGGCATCGTCTTCCTGGATGAGATCGACAAGGTCGCCGCCCGCTCCGAGGCGCGCGGCGCGGACGTGTCACGTGAGGGCGTCCAGCGCGACCTCTTGCCCCTGATCGAGGGCACGACCGTCTCCACCAAATACGGGCCGGTGAAGACTGACCATGTGCTGTTCATCGCCTCGGGCGCCTTTCACGTCGCCAAGCCCTCGGACCTGCTGCCCGAGTTGCAGGGCCGGCTGCCGATCCGCGTGGAGCTGAAGGCCCTGACCCGCGACGACTTCCGCCGCATCCTGACCGAGCCCGAGGCCAATCTGATCCGTCAGAACCAGGCCCTGCTGGCCGCCGAAGAGGTGACCCTGGAGTTCGCGCCAGAGGCCATCGACGCCCTGGCGGACGCCGCCGTGGCGGCCAACTCGGCCGTCGAGAACATCGGCGCCCGCCGGCTGCAGACGGTGATGGAGAAGGTTCTGGAAGACATCAGCTTCCGCGGCTCGGACCTGACCGGCCAGACCATCCGCTTCGACGCCGACCAGGTGCGCGAAAAGGTCGGCGACCTCGCCCGGAACGCCGACCTCAGCCGCTATATTCTCTGATCCAGCGGCTGCTCCTGACCGTCAGTAGAATGACGGGTCCATCGCCGGCTGGCGGGCCGGGCCTGGACCGCCTGGAGGCGGCTCGTCACGGTAGAAGTCGTCGGGGATTTCCTCGCGACGTGGCGGCGGGCCGCGATCCAGCGGCTGGGTCGGCGCCGGTCCGCGAACCGCGGGCGCCCGTGGATCGCGCGGATCGATGGGCGGCTGACCCCCGTCGTCGATGATCGGCGGCAGGGGATCTGATCCGCTGTCGCCCCACAGGCTGTTCAGACCCGACAGGGCGTCGCCGATGACGTCGCGCTGCATCCACCCCTCGGGCGCGGCCGGGCCATTGGGAATGTCCTGCACATTCAGGCGCGGTAGGGCGGCCTCCATGAAGCCGCGCCAGATGGCGGCCGGCGCGGTGCCGCCGGTCACGTCCCGCATCGCCGAATTGTCGTCCTTGCCCACCCAGACGGCGGTGACGAAGCCGCCTGTGTAGCCGACGAACCAGGCATCCTTGTAGTCCGAGGTGGTGCCGGTCTTGCCCGCGATGTCGCGCCCGCCGATGGCCGCGCCACGCCCGGTGCCGGAGGTGATCACACCCCTCAGCATCTGGTTCAGATAGTAGAGCGGCGGGTTCTGGATGACCTGCAGCTGATCGCGGGCGGCGCGCTGATAGATCACCCGGCCGGCCTCGGTGCGGATGCGGCTGATGCCGTGCGCCTCGACCCGCTTGCCGCCGTTGGCCAGGGCGTCATAGGCCTGGGCCATCTCCAGGGGCGACACCTCCACCGCGCCCAGGGCCATGGAGGGCTGCAGGCCGATGTCGGACTCGATGCCCAGGCGCCGGGCGGCGCGGGCCACGCTGTCGCGTCCGACCTGGTCGGCCAGGGCGGCAGCAGTGGTGTTCAGCGACTGCGCGACGGCGTTGGCCAGGGTGGTCGGACCGGTGTAGCGGCCGTTGTAGTTGCGCGGGGTCCAGCCGCCGATCGTGATCGGCTCGTCCACCACCGGCGTGTCAGGCGTGTATCCGGCCTCCAGCGCCGCCAGATAGACGAAGGGCTTGAAGGCCGAGCCGGCCTGGCGCCGCGCGTCGACGGCGCGGTTGAACTGGCTGTCGGCATAGGATGAGCCGCCGATCATGGCGCGCACCCGGCCCTCGCCGTCCAGCGCCACCAGGGCGGCCTCCTCGACCCCCTTGCCGCCATCCCGCTCAAGGATGCGGTGCACCGACCGCTCGGCGGCGGTCTGCAGCGTCAGGTCCAAGGTGGTCTCGACGATCAAGTCCTCGGTCGGCTCGCCGACCAGGCCGCGGATCTCCTTGTCCAGCCAGTCGACGAAATACTGGGCGTGCTGGGTCGCCAAGGTCCGCGACACCCGCACCGGCTCGGTGACGGCCTGATTGCGCTGCTCGGCGGTGATGACCCCCGCCTCCTCCATCTCGTTGAGAACCACCGTGGCGCGCCCGGCCGCGCGTTCGCTCTCGGACACCGGCGAATAACGGCTGGGCGCCTTCAGCAGGCCAGCCAGCAGCGCGGCCTCGCCCACGGTCAGTCGGCGCGCCGACTTGTCGAAATAGCGTTGCGACGCAGCCTCGATCCCGTAGGCGCCGGCGCCGAAATAAACCCGGTTCAGATACAGGGCGAGGATCTCCTGCTTGGAGAATTTCATCTCCAGCCAGACCGCCAGCATGATCTCCTGCACCTTGCGGCGCATGGTCTGATCGGGCGTCAGGAACAAGTTCTTGGCCAGCTGCTGCGAGATGGTCGAGCCGCCCTGCACCACCCGGCCGGCGCGCAGGTTGGCGCTCATGGCCCGGGCCATGCCGATCGGGTCGAACCCCGGATGGTAATAGAACCGCCGGTCCTCGATGGCGATGAAGGCGGCCGGCACATAGTCGGGCAGGCTGTCCAGGTCCGCCGGCGGCGCCTGCTGCGAGCCGCGCACCGAGATCAGGGCGCCATTCCGGTCAAGGTAGGTAATCGATGGCTGGCGATCGACCTCGTACAGCGCTGAAGTGTCGGGCAGGCCGCGCGCGAACACCGCCAGGAAGACCACCAGGAAGATGGCCAGCCAGACGCCCAGCACGGTCGACCAGTAAAGAAAGCGGCCAAACGGCGTACGGCTCTTCTTGCCGCCCCCCGACGGCGGTGACGTCTCCGCCCCGCCTCGCCCCATGCCCGATCTCGCCATAGACGTCCTCTAAGCCTCAGCCGTTCCTAGACGACCGCGCCCCCGTACGGAATGCCCCGTGATCCAGCGCGAGCGCGTCTGAACGCCGCCTGACCCGGAACGAACGCCCCTAGCCCCCATCTGCGGCCAAGCCGTGGCGCGCGCCTGACGGATTGGTCATGGTCGGTTGAGTGTCAGCCGGACCGCGCCCGGATCGGCGCCACGCCATCCGACAGGCTCTCGTCCAGATAGACCTCCGCCTCCTGGGCCGGCAGCGCCGGGGCGTAGCCGAAGCCCTGGCCGTAGTGGCAGCTGGCCTCGAGCAGCAGCCGGGCCAGATTGGCGTTCTCCACCCCCGCGGCCACCACCTCCAGCGACAGGTCGCGGCCCAGGTTGACCACCGATCTGACGATCTTGGCCGACCCCTCGTCCTCGGCCATGGTCAGCACGAAGTAGCGGTCGCTCTTGAGCGTATCGAACGGCAGCTTGG
>CAXBPJ010000146.1:0-5081 GCA_963977325.1 uncultured Brevundimonas sp.
CGGCGGACGTATTCGCCCGTGGCGGTGTCGACGACGATCTTCTCACCGGCAGACATGTAGGGCGGGATCATGATGCGCACGCCGTTGGAGGCGGTCGCGGGCTTGTAGGATGACGAAGCCGTCTGACCTTTCACGGTCGGCTCGGTTTCGGCGACTTCGAGCACGACCTGGTCGGGCAGGCTGAGGCCGATCGGGCGCTCCTCGTGGCTCTCGATCACCACCTTCATGCCTTCCTGCAGATAGGGGATGCGGTCCTCGCCGACCCAGTCCTTCTGCAGTTCGATCTGCTCGTAGTTCTCGTCGTTCATGAACACCAGCGTGTCGCCGCCGTCATACAGATAGCTGTAGTCGCGCTGCTCCAGGGTGACGCGCTCGACCTTGTCTTCCGAGCGGAAGCGTTCGGCCAGCTTGTTGCCGGTTTCCAGGTTCTTGGCCTCGACGTTGGCGAAGGCCCCGCCCTTGCCGGGCTTCACGTGGGCGACCTTGGTCACGACCCACAGGCCGCCCTCGTGCTGCAGGACCATGCCGGGCTTGATGGTGTTGCCGTTGATTTTCATCGGGATCGCGGGGGCTGGCGCGGGCGCGTTTCGACGCGCGCGCGGATAGGGAATTGCGGGCGCGACCCCTAGAGGAACAGCGGCCTTCGGGCAAGGCGCGGCGATCCGGCAGGTGACGCGGGCGCGCCGGCTCGCTAGCGTGGCCGCATGCGCACCCTGACCTCGGCCCTGACGGCCGCCTCCGCCCTGTCCTTATCCCTCGCCGGACCCGCCCTGGGCCAGACGGCAGCCGCCGCCGATCCCGCGATCCTGACCCCCGAGCGGGTGTTCTCCGACCCCAGCCTCGCCGGCCCGGTGGCGCGGGGCGTCACACTGTCGCCCGACGGGGAGCTGGTCGCCTTCCTTCGGTCGAGGGAGGACGACGTGAATGTGCTGGACCTTTGGGCCGCGCCCACGGGGGAGGGGGAGCCGACAAAGCTGATCGACGCCCGCGCTCTGGAGCCCGATGAAGGCGAGCTGTCGGAAGCCGAAAAGGCTCGTCGCGAGCGAATGCGCATCTCCCAGAGCGGAGTGGTGGAATATTCCTGGGATCAGCAGGGCCGCTACATCCTGGCGCCCATCGGCGGCGACATCTTTCTGGCGACGCGCGCCGATGGCTCGGTGCGGCGCTTGACCGAGACCGAGGCTGACGAGATCGACGCCAAGGTCTCTCCCGAGGGCAATTACGTCAGCTTCGTCCGTGATCAGGATCTGGTCGTGCTTGACCTGGCCACCGGGACCGAGACGCCGATCACCAATGACGGCGACGGAGTGATCACCTGGGCCACGGCCGAATTCGTCGCCCAGGAAGAGATGGACCGCGACACCGGCTACTGGTGGAGCCCGAACGAGCGCTTCATCGCGATGCAGCGCACCGACGAGAGTCCGGTCGCCGTCATCCCGCGACTGGACATCTCCGGCGAGGGATCAACCACGATCGACCAGCGCTATCCCCGCGCCGGTGAAGCCAATGCGGTGGTGGAGCTCTATGTCCGCGACCTGCGCTCCGGCGACCGGGTCAAGGTCGACCTGGGCGACAACACCGACATCTATCTGGCCCGGGTGGACTGGAGCGCCGACGGCGACACCCTCTATGTTCAGCGCCAGTCGCGCGATCAGAAGCGGCTCGATCTGCTGGCCGTCGATCCGACCACGGGCGAGAGCCGGGTCATCGCCAGCCAGCGCAACCGGGCCTGGGTCGAACTGACCCACGACTTCAAGGCTCTGAAAGATGGCCGCTTCATCTGGTCGTCGGAAGAGGACGGCTGGCGTCACCTTTACCTGCACGACGCCAATGGGCGGGTGGTCCGCCAGATCACCCAGGGCGACTGGCCGGTCAAGGCGCTGGAAGGGGTCAACGAGGAGACCGGCGAGGTCTTCTTCACCGCCTCCATGCGAGACGGCCGCGAATTCCCCACCGAGCAGCAGCTGTTCCGCGTCTCTCTGGAGGATCGCGGCGCTCCGATCGCCGTGACGCCGGAGGGCGGCTGGTGGAGCGCCAGCATGAACCGGCCGGGCACCGCTTTCGTCGGCAACTATACCGATCTGGAAACCCCGGCCCGCACCGGCCTTTATCAGGCCGACGGAACCTTCGTGCGCTGGATCGAGGAGAACCGGCTGGATGAGACCCATCCGTTCTGGCCCTATGTCTCGCGCCGGCCCGCCGTGGAATTCGGGACGCTGGAGAGCGACGGCGAGAGCCTCGTCTGGATGATGGCCAAGCCGCCGGGCTTCGACCCGTCGCGGCAGTATCCGGTGGTGATGCAGGTCTATGGCGGCCCGTCCGGCGGGGGCGTCAAGAACGCCTGGCTGCCGCCGACGACCCAGCTGCTGACCGAGGCCGGCTACATCGTCTTCCGTTTGGACAATCGCGGCGAAGGTTACCGCTCGGCGGCGTTCAAGCGGGCGCTGTATCACCGCATGGGTGTTCCCGAGGTCGAGGATCAGGTGCTGGCCGCCGAGTGGCTGCGCGACCAGCCCTATGTCGAAGAAAGCCGCATGTCGGCCATGGGCTGGAGCTACGGCGGCTTCATGACCCTGCACATGCTGACCGAGCCGGGCATGGCCCTGACCTCAGCCATCTCAGGCGCGCCGGTGACCGACTGGAGCCTGTATGACACCCACTACACCGAGCGGTTCATGGGCAAGCCCCAGGAGAACGCCGACGGCTACGCTCGCTCGGACGTTGTCGACCGCCTCGATCAGCTGACCGGAAGGCTGCTGATCCTGCACGGCATGGCCGACGACAACGTCATCTTCGAGAACGCCACCCGCGTGATCGACGCCCTGCAGGAAGAGTCCGTCCCCTTCGAGATGATGCTCTATCCGGGTCAGCGGCACGGCGTGCGCGGCAATCCGCGCCAGCTGCAGCAGTGGCGCACCTATCTTGACTTCCTGGACCGGACGATCGGCGAGCGGGCTGTGACCGCGACGGACTGACCCCGGCCGGCGGGTCAGCCGCCGATCAGGGCCAGCCACTCGTCTTCAGTCAGCACGGCGACGCCGTGCTTCTCGGCGTCGGCGAGTTTCGATCCCGCGCCGGGACCGGCCACGACATAGTCGGTCTTCTTGGACACCGAGCCGGACACCTTGGCGCCCAGGCCCTCGGCGCGGGCCTTGGACTCGTCGCGGGTGAACCGTTCCAGACTGCCGGTGAAAACCACGGTCTTGCCGCTGACCGGGCTGTCGGCCTGGGGGCGTTCGGCGTCCTCGATGGTGGTCAGTTCGGCGATCAGAGACTCGACCACCGTACGATTGTGCGGCTCGTGGAAGAATTCGGCGATGGCGCGAGCGGCCACCGGGCCGACCCCCGCGATCCCGGCGATGCGACCCAGCGTCGGATGCGGCCCCTCTTCGCGGGCAACACGGGCCAGTTCGACAATGCCCGCCCAGTCACTGGCCAAGGCCGCCAACCCGCGCCGCGCGGGGGCGGCCAGGCCGGGAAAGGCCAGGGCGATCTTCTGGTCCAGCGGCGCGTCCGGCCACGGGTCGGTCGCGGGCGGAGTCGCCTCGGCGAGCAGGGTCATGACGCGCGGCGACACGGCGTGAGTCTCCGACAGGCGTGACCATTCCGGCGACGGCACGCCCTCGGACGCCTCGAGCGCCGCGGCCTGGAAGCTGTTCCAATCGCCGAACTCACGGGCCAGCAGCAATGAGGTCTGTTCGCCGATCTCACGGATGCCCAGAGCGAAGATCAGCCGCTCCAGGGCGATGACGCGCCGCGCCTCGATCCCCGCGACGAGATTGCGGACGCTGGTCTCGCCATAGCCCTCCTCGGCCCGGAGCGCATCCAGCCGCGCCTCGTCCTTCGCCAGTCGGAAGATGTCCGCCGGCTCCTTCAGCCAGCCGCGCTGGTGAAAGGCGATCAGCTGCTTTTCGCCCAGACCCTCGATGTCGAAGGCGCGGCGGCCCACGAAATGCTTCAGCCGCTCTACGATCTGGGCGTCGCAGATCAGGCCGCCGGTGCAGCGCCGACGCGCCTCGCCTTCCTCGCGCACAGCCTCCGAGCCGCACACCGGGCATTCGGTCGGAAACACATAGGCCGGGCCGCGATCCGGGCGGTCGGCGTCCACCACGCCCACGATCTGGGGAATCACATCGCCGGCGCGTTGCAGGGTGACGGTGTCGCCGACGCGGACGTCCTTGCGAGCGATCTCGCCCTCATTGTGCAGGGTGGCGTTCCGGACCACCACGCCTCCGACGGTGACCGGATGCAGGCGGGCCACGGGAGTGAGGCTGCCGGTGCGACCGACCTGGATGTCGATACCCTCCAGCACGGTCGCGGCCTGCTGGGCGGCGAATTTATGGGCGATGGCCCAGCGCGGACTTCTGGCGACAAATCCCAGTCGCTTCTGCCAGTCCAGCCGGTCGACCTTGTAGACCACGCCGTCGATGTCGTAGCCGAGCGCGGCCCGGTCGCGCTCCAGCCCGCGATAGATGGCGATCAGGCCTTGGTCGTCCTCGACCCGCTCGGCGCGGTCGTTGACCGGGAAACCCCAGGCCCCGAGCTTGCGCAGGGCCTCCCACTGGGTCTCGGCGAAATCGCCGGAGACCTCACCCCACGCGTAGGCGAAGAAGCGCAAGGGGCGCGCCCGGCTGATCTCAGGGTTCTTCTGTCGCAGCGAGCCGGCGGCGAAATTGCGCGGATTGGCGTAGGTGCGCGACCCGGCCTCGACCGCCGCCTGGTTGAAGGCCTCGAAGTCGGCGTTCGAGACATAGACCTCGCCGCGCACCTCGATCACCTCGGGCCAGCCGTCGCCCGAAAGGCGCTCGGGAATCTCGGCCAGGGTGCGCAGATTGGCGGTGATGTCCTCGCCGGTCTTCCCGTCGCCACGCGTGGCGCCCCGCACCAGCACGCCCTTCTCATAGCGAAGACTGGCCGATAGGCCATCGATCTTGGGCTCGGCCACAAAAGCCACGGGCTCCTCGGCCGACAGTTTCAGGAACCGCGCCACCCGGGCGGCGAAGTCGTGCGCCTCGCCTTCGTCGAAGGCGTTGTCCAGCGACAGCATCGGCACGCCGTGCCGCACGGGCGAGAACTGGCTG
>CAXBPJ010000147.1:0-5079 GCA_963977325.1 uncultured Brevundimonas sp.
AGCCCTGAGGGCCCTTCGACCATCACCTCGCGAACGTCGTGCAGGGTGGGCCCCACCAGGGCCAGCCGCGCATTCTTCATCCGCGCCTGCATGGCCAGCCACCAGGCCCCCGCATAGGTCTTGCCCGCACCCCGGCCGCCCAGCATCAGCCAGGTCAGCCAGTCGCCCTCAGGCGGCAGCTGATGCGTATTCTGATCCCACGGTCGGACCGCCTCGCGTATCAGCGCGTCCACCGACAGCGACGCCAGCCAGTCGCTTGCCGCCCGTTTCCGCTCGGCCGGACTGCTGGTCGATGAGACCGTGAAGTCGGGCCTCCAGACCGGCGCGGATTCGCTCCACCCGTTCGAAGTCATGCGCTTGCGTGTCGCCCATCTGATCCTCGCCCGAGGTGTTGCTGTTCGTCGCCGTCTCCACGAGGGGCGGCAGGTCCAGGTTCGCCACCTCGCGAACCGTCTTGGCGATCAGAGCCAGCCAGCGCGCATAGCGCTGATGCTCCAGCCGGGGATCGGTTTTCGAGACCTTCGGCGCCAGGGCGATCGCCTCGCGCGTCAGCCCGTTCAATTCTGTAAAGGCGTATGCGCAGAAGGCGCGGCCTTCCGGCCCCATCCTCTCCATCGCCATGTCGGTTTTCTTCGCCATGACAAGAACATAGCAGACTCCCGCCCCCCGTCGGACATTCGGTCGCTGCCTCCCGGCTCGTCCCGTCGTGGCGGGCCGCTTGGCCTAGAAATGGGGGATTAGTGAGCCCTCAGGTCCAGCTCACAGCCGTGCGTGGTGTCGGATTGCGCACCACCAGCGCCTTGCGAATCCGCTCGACGAGAGCCTCCGGCGTGAAGGGCTTCAGCACATAGCCGTTGCCGCCCATCGCCATCACATCCCGCACCGTCTCCGCCGACTGGTTGGCGGTCATCATCAGGATCGGCGTCGTCTGCCGCCGCTCCCTGCGCACCACCTGCAGCACATCCAGCCCGCTCAGCCCCGGCATGGAGATGTCCAGCAGGATCAGGTCCGGCTTGACGTGCAGCAGCATCTCCAGCGCCATCGCCCCCGTCCGCGCTCGCGCATGGGTCATCCCCGCCCGGTCCAGGATCAGCTCGACCATCTCGCCCAGCATCTCGTCGTCCTCGACGATCAGGATATGGCTCATGTGGGTCGCCTCCGGGCGCAAGCGGTTACGGACGTGTCGTCTTTCAGATAGCGAGCGATCGTTTCGGCCAGGGCCGCGGGACTAACCGGCTTGGCCACATGATCGTCCATGCCCGCCTCGCGACAGCGGGCCACATGCTCCGGCTGCACATTGGCGGTCAGGGCCACGATCGGCGTCCCGGCCACCGCCTCGTCCAGCGCCCGGATGGCCCGCGTCGCCGCCAGGCCGTCCATGCCCGGCATCCGTACGTCCATCAGCACCAGATCATGCCGACCCTGTCTCAGAGCCTCCACCCCTTCGGCGCCGTCCGTCGCTGTGTCGACCTCCAGCCCCAGACCCTCCAGCAGGGCGCCGACCATGTCCCGATTGGCGGCCGAGTCGTCCACCAACAGCACACGCGCGCCACCCAGGTTCCGCGCGTCACAGCCATCCTGCGGCGCCTCGACGCCAATCGCCCCCGCCACAGGCAGGGTCGCCTCGAACCAGAAGGTCGAGCCCTCGCCCGGCCGGCTCGTCGCCCCGATCTCGCCGCCCATCAGTTCGATCAGCCGCCGCGAAATCGCCAGGCCCAGCCCGGTGCCGCCATAGGTCCGCGTCGTCGACTGATCCGCCTGGGTGAACCGTTCGAACAGCGCGTCGATCCGCTCTTCGGCGATCCCCACCCCGGTGTCGGTGACGGCGACCCTCAGCCGCCATCCTCCCGCCGCCGGAGATCCGCCCAAACTCACCGAAACGCCGCCTTCCGCCGTGAATTTGCAGGCGTTCGATAGGAAGTTCAGCAGAACCTGCCGCAACCGCCCTTCGTCGCCGATCAACGCCTCCGGCGCGCCGGCCGCGAGATCCACCCTGACCGCTAGACCCTTGTTGCCGCACTGAGTCTCCACCAGCCCGATCGCGCCCCGGGCCCAGCTCTCCAGGTCGAAAGGCTGCGGGTCCATCTCCACCGCCCCGGCCTCCAGCTTGGAATAGTCCAGGATGTCGTTGATCACCGACAGCAGGGCCTCCGACGCGGTCGAGATGCGGTCGGCGTAGCGCCGCTCCATCTCGCCCAGCCCCTCGCTGGCCTTCAGCAGCCCGGCAAAGCCGATCACACTGGTCAGCGGCGTCCTCAGTTCGTGGCTCATGTTGGACAGGAACTCGTCCTTGGCCCGGGCTGCGGCCTCCTGCGCCCGGATTCGCTCGGTCACGTCCTGGAACACCCCGAACAGCGCCGCCGGCGCGCCCTCGTCGTCCCGCTGCAGCATGGCGCGCGAGATTACCCGCCGCTCCTCCCCATCCGCCCGGATCAGCCTCTGCTGAAACTCGCCCGGCTCCCCGGTCTCCACGATCCGCTGGATGAAGGCCTCGACCTCGGCCCGGTCGTCCGGGTGATAAAAGTCGATGGCCCCGCCCAGATTGGGATCGAACCCGTCCGGGCTGACGCCGTGGATGCGATAGACCTCGTCGGACCAACTGACGGCCTGGCTCTTCAGATCGACCCGCCAGTGCCCCAGCCCCGCGACCTGCTCCGCCAGCTTCAACGTCTCGACCCGTTCGTCCTGCTCGCGCTCCAGCGCCTTTCTCACGCTGATGTCACGCACATGGTCCTGAATCTCGACCACCGCGCCGCTGTCGTCACGGATCAGGCGCGGCGACGCCTCCAGCCAGACCATCGAGCCGTCCGCACGGATCGCCCGATACTGCACATGTCGCCGTCGGTCAGGACTTGCCCCCGCCATGCTGCCCATGCGCGCGAAGGTTTCGGACACGTCATCCGGATGGATGATCTGGGCGCAGTTGCGACCCACCAGATCGTCGGGTCGGTA
This sequence comes from uncultured Brevundimonas sp., assembly GCA_963977325.1. GTDB lineage: Bacteria > Pseudomonadota > Alphaproteobacteria > Caulobacterales > Caulobacteraceae > Brevundimonas. The sequence continues at coordinate 2,953 of CAXBPJ010000147.1, forward strand.
CCCCAGAACCGCCTCGACCGACGGCGACAGATACAGGAACGTCCCGTCCGGCCGATAGCGCGCCGTCACATCCGTCGCCGTCTCGGTCATCAGCCGGTACAGCGCCTCCGATCGTTCGAGCGCCTCCGTCGCCCTGACCGCGTCGGTGACGTCCTGGATCACTCCGAACAGGGCGCTGACCGCACCGGACTCATCGAATTCGCACCTCGCCCGCGTGCGCGTCACCCGCTCTTCGCCGTGCGCCCGCGTCAGCCGCAGGCGCGCGTCATAGCCCTCGCCGGTCTGGAGGGCGCGGACGATGGCCGCGCGCACCGCCTCGGCGTCTTCGGGCTCATAGGCGCCGACGGCGCTATATTCGCTCGGATCGGCCGTCCGCGGGTCCATTCCATGAATCCGGAACACCTCATCGGACCAGGCCACCCGCCTGTCCGCCTCCACCCGGAAATGCCCCAGCCCCGCCATGGACTCGGCCATCTCCATGAGCTGCAGCCGCGCGTTGTTTTCGCGGCGCAGCCGCTCCTCTTCCAGCAACTCGCCCGCCAGAGCCGCCAAGTCCGTCAGAGTTTCCAGCTGCTCCGGGTTCGGCGTCTCGCGCGGTCGCGTGTCCACCGCCGCCACCGCGCCGATGGCGCGTCCGGCCTGGTCTCGAAACACCGCGCCGGCGTAAAACCGGATCTTCATCCCGCCCGTGACGCTGCCATAGTCGGCGAAGCGCGGATCCTTCGTCGCGTCTTCCACCACCAGCAGGTCAAGCCCCTCTGAAACCGCCCGGTTGCAGAAGCTTTCCTCCAGCGGAACTTCGCCCTCCTCAAGCCCAATACAGGCGAAGAAGCCCTGGGCGGCCTCGTCGATCCGTGTGACCACCGCCATCGGCGTCCCAAAGGCGCGCGCCACAAGACGTGCCACCCGGTCGAAGCCGGAGGGTGCGGGAGTGGTGAGCGGCTCGGCCATGTCCATTCCGCGACATTCGCCGCGAAACTCCCAAATCTTGGTTACCGATCGCCGCTCCGGTCAGCGCCCGGGCGGCTGCGTCCCGCGCTCCTCGCGCCAATCGGGCGCCTCGAAGTCCAGGGCGTCCTCGGCCTCCTTGAGCACCGTCTCGGAGATGGTCTGGCCCCGCACCGACACGCCCGCCTCATGCACCGTCTCCCGGCTGCCCGAGACCAGGTGATGCCACCACGCCAGCGGCCGCCCCTCCCACAGCCGTCGATAGCCGCAAGACCTGGGCATCCACTCCAAAGCCTCGATGTTCCCGGGCGTCAGCTTGATGCAGTCCGGCACATGGGCCTTGCGGTTCGCATAGTCCGCACAGGCGCACCGGTCCGGGTCGAACAGCTTGCAGTGCACCCGCGTCGGGATCACCTCCCCAGTGTCCTCGTCCTCGAACCGCACCAGACAGCACAGCCCGCACCCGTCGCAGATCGCCTCCCACTCGGCGGGGGTCATCTCATCCAGGGTCTTGGTTTCCCAGAAGGGCTTCATCGCCGGCCTTCTAGCCCCTTGGGCGCTTGCGGGCGACCGCTGAATCCGGCCAAGTGCGCCGGCTGTCAGGGGAATATCCGTCCATGTCTCGCCGTCTCGCCGCCGCCCTGCTCGCGGCCGCCTGTGTCGCCGCCCTTCCCGCCGTCGCTCAGCCGGTGACCGAGCGCCCGGCCTTCACCCCCAGCCCGCTGCAGTCGTCCGGCTATGACGCCTCCATCCCAGCGCCGGAACAGGTGCTGGGCCACCGCCTGGGTCAACGCATCACCCCGACCGCCGAGGTCCATCGCTATTTCGAGGCGCTCCAGGCTGCCGCCACCGACCGCATGCGCATCGGTCAGTACGGCCAGACCCATGAGGGCCGCCCGCTCGTCTGGTCCGTGATCGGCTCGCCCCGGAACATCGCCCGTCTCGACCAAATCCAGGCCCTCGCCGATCCGCGCCGCACCGACGCCGCCCAGGCCCAGGCCCTGATGCCCGATCAGCCCGCCATCGTCTGGCTGGCTCACTCCGTCCACGGCAACGAGATCAGCCCGGCGGAATCGGCCATGGCCATCGCCCGCCACCTGTTGGCTTCGCCCGACGACCCGCGTGTCCGCGAAATCCTCGAAAACACCCTGGTCTTCATCCTGCCGACCCAGAACCCGG
>CAXBPJ010000148.1:0-5045 GCA_963977325.1 uncultured Brevundimonas sp.
TGGCGGCGGTGATGATCGGCCTGGTCACCGCCGTCATGGCCACCCTAGGCGTCCTCATCGGCAAGACGGCGGGCGAGCGCCTGGGCAGCCGCGCCGAGCTGGTCGGCGGCCTGATGCTGATCGCCATCGGCGCGATCATCCTCCACAGCCACCTGACGGCCGGCCCGCCGCTGCTCTAAGGTGGCGCCATGCGCCCCGACCTGATCCATTCCCTGATCCCACCCAGTCCCACCGCCGAGGACTACGCCACCCAACTGGCCGCCAACGCGGACGAGAGTCTGTTTCAGGCGACCGATCCGATCGCCGTCTTCTGCGACTGGCTGGCCGAGGCGCGCGGTTCGGAGCCCAATGACTCCAACGCCATGGCCCTGGCCACGGTGGACGGGGAGGGGATGCCCGACTGCCGCATGGTCCTGCTCAAGGACATCGGCCCGGGCGGCTTCACCTTCTATTCCAACCGCGAGAGCGCCAAGGGTCGCCAGCTTGAAGGCCAGCCCAGCGCGGCCATCCTGTTCCACTGGAAATCCCTGCGCCGCCAGGCCCGCGCGCGCGGCCGGATCGAGCCGGTCTCCGCCGCCGAGGCCGACGCCTATTTCGCCAGCCGGGCCCGCGAGAGCCGCATCGGCGCCTGGGCCTCTGACCAGTCCCGGCCCATCGACAGCCGCGAGGCGCTGGAGGCCCGTGTCGCCGAGGCGGAGGCGCGCTTTGACGGCAAGGAGCCGCCCCGGCCGGAGCGCTGGACCGGCTGGCGCCTCGTTCCCGACGCCATCGAATTCTGGCGCGACCGGCCGTTCCGCCTGCATGACCGGCTGAGGTTCACGCGAGAGGGCGACACCTGGCGTCGCGAGCGGCTGCAGCCCTGATCCCGCTTCCCTTGGCCCGCGAAGCCCCGGATGATGGCGGCATGAGCCGATCCCTCATCATCGATTGCGATCCGGGCGTCGACGACGCCGTGGCCCTGTTTCTCGCTCTCGGCGCGCCCGAGCTCGACGTTCTGGCCGTCACCACCGTGGCCGGCAATGTCGGCCTGGACCTGACCATCCGCAACGCCCGACTGGTCTTGGAGCGGGCGGGGAGGGGCGATGTCCCCGTCTACCCCGGCTGCGACCGGCCCCTCGTCCGCGCCCCCGTCGAGGCGGGCGAGTTCCACGGCGCCTCGGGCCTGGGCGATTGGCGGGTCACCGAGCCGGAGAGGCCGCCCGCGCCCGGCCACGCGGTTCAGACAATCGTCGATCTGGTGATGGCCCGGCCAGAGGGATCGGTCGACCTCGCCATTCTGGGCCCCATGACCAATGTGGCCCTGGCGATGCGGCTTGAGCCGCGCCTGTCGACACGCCTCGGCCGGATCGCGGTCATGGGCGGAGCCCGGTCGGCAGGCGGCAACATCACCGCCTCGGCCGAGTACAACATCTTCGCCGACCCCCACGCCGCCGCCGTCGTGCTGGGGTCGGGGGCGGAGGTGATCGTCTTCGGTCTGGACGTCACCCACGCCGTCCTGGCCACCCCGGAACGGATCGAGAGGATCCGCGCCATCCCCGGCGCCGCCGCGCGCGCCACTGCTGACCTTCTCGACTTCTCGGCCCGGATCGAGCGCGCCGCCGTCGGCCGCGCCGGAGCGCCGATGCACGATCCCTGTCCGATCGCCTGGCTGATCCGGCCCGATCTGTTCCAGCTCCGGCCCGCCCGCATCGCGGTGGAAACGGCCTCGCCCCTCACGCTGGGCGCCACGGCGGTCGAGTTCCGGCTGGGGCAGGGCGAGGCGCGCGCCACCCGCTGGGCCGTCGCGGCGGACGCCCGGGGCGTGTTCGACCTGCTGGCCGCGTCGCTGGAGCGGCTACCGTGACCGCACCCAGGATCACCGTCGTCGGGTCGGTCAATCTCGATTTCGTGGCCAGCGGCCGCAGCCTGCCCGCCCCGGGAGAAACCGTGACCGGCGCGACTCTGGCCCGCCACCCCGGCGGCAAGGGCGCCAACCAGACCCTGGCGGCGCGACGGCTGGGGGCCGAGGTCGCCCTGATCGGCCGCGTCGGCGCCGACGCCCTGGCCGAAGAGGCCCTGAGCCTGCTCACGGCGGATGGTGTCGACCTGTCGGCCTGCCGCGCCGACCCCGACCAACCCACCGGCGTCGCCCTGATCGCCGTCTCGGCCGAGGGCGAGAACCAGATCGTGGTCTGCCCCGGCGCCAACATGGCCGTCGCGCCCGCCGATCTGCCCGCCCGCATCGACGGCGCCCTGATCGCCCAGCTGGAGCTGCCGATTGAGACGGTCGCGGCCGCTGCCCAGCGCACCGATGGCCTCGTCATCCTCAATCTCGCCCCCGCCGCCGAGGTCGCTCAAACCCTCCTGGACCGGGCCGACGTCATCATCGTCAATGAGCCCGAGGCCGCCTTCTACGGCGAGGCCCTGCGCCGATCCGGCGGGCTGGTCGCCCTGACGCTAGGCGCACGCGGCGCGGAGCTGTGGCGGGCCGGCGAGCGGATCGCCGTAGCGGCGCCGCCGCGCGTCCAGGTCGTCGACACGACCGGGGCCGGAGACGCCTTCGTCGGCGCCCTGGCCGTCGCCTTGCTGGAAGATCAGCCTCACGACCGCGCCCTGGCCTTCGCCTGCGCGGCGGGCGCCCTGGCCGCCTCGCGCGCCGGGGCCCAGCCGTCGCTGCCGACACGCGCCCAAGTCGAGGCCGTTCTGACGCCCTCGTGACTCGGCTCAGCGAAATGTAAGCGGTTACGGCTCGCCATCCCGGCGTCGCCGCGATATCACCCCCGCTTCCCGGAATTGGCGCGCGTGATTGGAGCAACGGATGGGTCATGATCCCCGGATCGAGGATCTGATCGCCCGGATGACGGTCGAAGAGAAGGTAGGTCAGCTCGGCGTCTTCGCCGACATGGCCCGGCCGTTCGCGCCCAACGTCAACCCGGATGCGAACGCCTGGACTCCCGACGAGGTGCGCGATCAGGTGAGACGCGGCCGGGTCGGCGCCTTGTTCAACGGCGTGGGCGCGGCCTTGGGCCGGGACATGCAGCGCATCGCGGTCGAGGAGAGCCGCCTGGGCATCCCGCTGCTGTTCGGCGCCGACGTGATCCACGGCATGCGCACGGTCTTTCCGATCCCGCTCGGCGAGGCCGCCAGTTTCGAGCCCGACCTGGCCGAGCGCACCGCCCGCGCCACCGCCGTCGAGGCCACGGCCGCCGGCATTCACTGGACCTACGCCCCCATGGTCGACATCGCGCGGGATCAGCGCTGGGGCCGGGTGGCCGAGACCTCGGGCGAGGACACGGTGCTGGCCGCGGCCTTCGCCGCCGCGCGGGTGCGCGGCTTCCAGGGGGACGGCGGCCTGACCGCCCCCGACTCGCTGTTGGCCACACCCAAGCATTTCGCGGCCTACGGCGCCGTCCTGGGCGGCATGGACTACAACAGCGTCGACATCTCCGAGGCGGCGCTGCGCGACATCCACCTGCCGCCGTTCAAGGCCGCCTTCGACGCGGGCGCGATCACGGTGATGAGCGCCTTCAACGACATCAGCGGCGTCCCAGCCTCGGCCAACCGCTGGCTGCTGACCGATCTGCTGCGCGGCGAATGGAATTTCGACGGCCTGGTGGTGTCCGACTATACCGCCGACATGGAGTTGATGGCCCACGGCTACGCCGAGGACGAGGTCGACGCCGCCCGCCGCTCCCTGACCGCCGGCCTCGACATGAGCATGCAGTCCGACATCTACGCCCGGGGCCTGCCCGTCGCCATCGAGGACGGTTCGGTTCCGATGGCGGTGCTGGACGAGGCGGTGCGCCGGGTGCTGTCGGTCAAGGCCCGCATCGGCCTGTTCGACGATCCCTACCGCTGCCTGGACGGCGCCCGCGAGGAGGATCGATCCTGGCTGGAGGGGCATACGGCGCTGGCCCGCGACGCGGCCCGGCGCTCCATCGTCATGCTGAGGAACGAGGGCGGGCTGCTTCCTCTGGACCGCTCGCTCAACATCGCCTTGATCGGACCGTTCGCTGCGGACCGCGACAATCTGGAGGGCTGCTGGAACCTGTTCGGCGAGCGCGATCGCGCCGTGACCCTGGAAGCGGGAGTGCGGGCCGCCCTCGGCGGCTCGGGCTCGCTAACGGTGGTCGAGGGCTGCGGGTTCGAGGACGCCGTCGACGGCGGTGTCGAGTCGGCCGTCGCGGCGGCCAGGGCGGCCGATGTCGTCCTCCTGGCCATCGGCGAGCCCGAGCGCTTCTCCGGAGAGGCCCAGTCCCGCACCCAGATCGTCGTCCCGCCGGTCCAGCAGGCCCTGGCCGAGGCGGTGACGGCGACCGGCGCGTCGGTGATCGTCCTGCTCAGGAACGGCCGGGCCCTGGCGCTGCAAGGCGCAGTGGCCGAAGCCGAGGCCATTCTGGTCACCTGGTTCCTCGGGGCCGAAACCGGCCACGCCGTGGCCGACATCCTGTTCGGCGACGCCAGCCCCTCCGGCCGTCTGCCGGTCAGCTTCCCTCGAGATTCCGGCCAGCAGCCGCTGTTCTACAACCACATGCGCACCGGTCGGCCTGAGCTTCCCGGCAAGCCGTGGGAGTTCAAGGCGCGCTGGCGCGAGCATCCGCAGTCGGCCCTCTACCCGTTCGGTTTCGGCCTGACCTATTCGACGATCGACTACGGTCCGCCCCAGCTATCGACCCAGCGTCTCGGCTGGGATGACACCCTGACCGTCACCGCCGCCGTGACCAACACCGGCGACCGCGATGTGGAGGAGGTGGTCCAGCTGTACGTCCACGACCGCGTCGCCTCGCGCGTCCGTCCGGTCCGCGAGCTCAAGCGGTTCGAGAAGGTGGCCATCAAGGCGGGCGAAACCATCGAGGCGCGCTTCACCCTGACCCGCGCCGACCTCGCCTTCACCACCGCCGGCGGCGACCACGCCGCCGAGCCGGGCCGCTTTGATCTGTGGGTCGCGCCGCATTCGATGGCTGGGGAGCCCATCGGCTTCGAGCTTCTCGGAACAGCCCGCGCCTGATCGCGACGTCTGGGCGCTTGTGCGCGCGCGGGGTAGGGGCGATGTGTGCGCCATGATC
>CAXBPJ010000149.1:0-5007 GCA_963977325.1 uncultured Brevundimonas sp.
CCCGCCGCGATCGACCGGAAGCCTCCGAACCTTAGCGTCCTCCGAGAACTGGTGGGAATCGAAGACTCCTTCGCGCATCTGACGCTTCAGGGCGGCTCGCTTGGTCATGGGATCAGCCTTTCGGGCATGAAAAAAGGCGAGCCCGACAGGGACTCGCCTCGAACGACGGCGGTGGGGGAGGAAGGCGAGACGGCGCGTGCGGCCTCGGACGCGGCGGGCGGTGACCCAGGTGGCGGAATGACCCGCCGATACACCGAAGACAGCAAGGAAACCCCCTCGCTTGAGCGTCACCGGACCGGTTGATCCGGCGGAAGTTGCGGTCGTGGCCGAAACCCCGAATCGCCCGACCATTCGAGACTATCGTGGTTTACGATCGCTTAAAGCCCTCATCACGGAGACGTCGTCATGGCCGTCTATGATCTCGCCGAGAGGCGCCCTGCCCTCGATCCCGACAGCTGGGTCGCGCCCGGCGCCGTGGTGCTGGGCGACGTGACGCTGAAGGCCGGCGCCAGCGTCTGGTACGGCGCGGTTCTGAGGGGCGACAACGATCCGATCGTAATCGGCCGGAACACCAACATCCAGGACGGAGCGGTCTGTCACACCGATCTCGGCGAGCCGCTGATCGTCGGCGACAACGTCACCGTCGGCCATCAGGCCATGCTGCACGGATGCACCATCGGCGAGAACAGCCTGATCGGCATCGGCGCCATCGTGCTGGGCCGGGCGGTGATCGGCAAGAACTGCCTGGTCGGCGCCGGCGCCCTGATACCCGAGGGCAAGGTCATTCCCGACGGCAGTCTGGTCATGGGCCAGCCCGGCCGGGTGGTCCGCGAACTGACGCCCGAACAGATCGCCCACATCGGCGCCTCGGCCCTGCACTACGTCGAGAACTGGCGGCGGCATGAGCGGGAGCTGAGGACGCGGTGATAGCCTAACGCCGGATCACCTGAGCCGCGAACCGCTCCATCTCCTCCTCCTGAGGCGACATCTGCAGCAGGAGCAGGTCGAGGCCGACCCCCTCGAATTCCTGGACTCGTTCGCGGATCGCCTCGGGCGTCCCCACGAAGCCGGGGCGCAGACCCCGGTTTGAAACCGAGTACTCCCGGACCTTCAGCTCGCGCTCCAGCTCGGTTCCCGCCAGCCACTGGTCGAAATTGGCGAAACCCGGCGGCGGGGTCCCCTCGGCAAGGCCGGGGATGGTGGTGATCCGCTCCAGCTCGCGTTCGGCTTCGGCGGTCGCGTCGCGCACGATTGCGTAGCCGGCCATGCCGAACTGCATCGGCGGCAGGCCGAACGCCTCGCGGCGGGCCTTCATGTCGGCGATCTTGGGCCCGATCACCTCCGGCGTGTCGCCGTGCATGACATAGGCGTCGCAGTATCGCGCGATCAGGGTCTTGGCCGCCTCGGACTCGCCGCCGGCGTAGATCACCGGCCGCGGCCGGCCCGCCGACGACAGCGGCTTGGGCTCCACGATGGCGTCCTTCAGCGCATAGTAGCGTCCCTCGAAATCGGTGCGCGGCCGGGTCCACAGGCTGTCCAGAACCTGCAGCCATTCCGTGGTGCGGGCGTAGCGATCGTCGTGCTGGTCGAACTGCAGGCCATAGCTCTCGGCTTCCTTGGCCCACCAGGACGAGACGACGTTCAGCGCCAGCCGCCCGCCGGAGATGCGGTCGATATTGGCCGCCTGTTTGGCGAACAGGGCCGGCTGGTGAAAGTTCGGCCGAACCGCCACCATCAGCTCAATCTTCCGCGTCACCGCCGCCAGGGCGGCGGTGCTGGACCAGGCGTCCAGCGCCGGGGCCTCGACGCCCTTGATGTCGTTCAGATTGAGCTCGGCGATCAGGGTCAGGTCCCAGCCGATCTCCTCGGAGCGGCGCACCAGTCGCGACAGGTTCTCCCATGAGGCCTCGCGCTCGTCGTCGACATTGCGCAGCCAGCCGCCGAACACCGGGGCCCAGTATCCATATCTCACGCCGCCGCTCCCTGTTTCCTGGTCCTGTCGATCTCCTCCACCAGCCAGTCGACCAATGTCTCGTGCGGATCGAAGCCCAGCACGCTCAGCGGGTCGGCCACGAAGTTGGACAGGCCGTTGATGTCGTAGATGCGCGCCGAGCCGTCGCGGTCGTCGATCAGATATTCGACGCTGCCGATCTCCACGCTGGCCGCCTGAACCAGCCGCTCCACCTGATAGACGATCGCCGGCGGCGGCTCGAACCGCGTCATGGTCAGGGCAGCGGCTCCAGGACGCGCCAGGCAGGCGTCGGCGGGACACAGATCGAAGGTCTCGCCGGGGCTCTCGACCCTGAGCGCGTAGAGGAACCGCCCGCGCAGGGTCTCGACGCGGATGATCTCGCCGTCGCGGCGTGGCGCATATTCCTGGACCAGGCTGACGCCGTTGACCCCGACCGGGGCCGAGCCCAGCCGCGCCGCCGCCGCCAGCGTCTCGACGTCGTCGTAGCGGACGATGCCCGATCCCGATCCGCCGATGTCCGCCTTGACCAGCACCGGAAAGCGCAATCCCTCGGCGGCGCGAACCAGATTGGCTTGGCGATGGACGACCCGCGTTTCCGGTCCCTTCATTCCCAGCCGCGCGATCAGGCTGAGCTGCCGCGCCTTGGAGCTGTCGATCGGCAGGGCCGAGGCGTTGATGACCCGCGCGCCCTGACCCTGCCAGTGCTCGAACAGGGCCTGGGCGAAAAAGATCGGATGCTCCGGATCGCGCAGGAAGCTGGACATGGCCACCCGGCTCAGCACCACCGGAGCCGGCGGCGGCGAGGCGGCCGGATCCCAGGTCAGCTCGGCCAGCGGCAGGCGCTGATAGGCCACGCCCCGGCGGTCCAGCGCCTGAAACAGCGGCTCGAACCAGGTGGGGTGCTCATAGACGACGGCGAGATCGATCGCGGCGGGGGAGGCCATGATGGCCACATGCGTTACACCGCGATGAAACGCAAGGGGTCTCGCGATACCTCTCTATCACCCTGCGTTTCCCGAGCCTCCCTCCGCGCCGGGAAGCATCGCCGCGGCGTGGTTGAATTGCGTCGGGGCGCGGGATAGGAGCGGATCGCTCACGCCTGTGCGGGTGTGGTGGAATTGGTAGACGCGCCGGACTCAAAATCCGGTTCCGCAAGGAGTGTCGGTTCGAGCCCGACCACCCGCACCAGTCGGCTCAGCCGAGGCTGACCAGACCGACCCGAAGCGCATCCGAACCGCCGTTGCCGAGCAAACCGTCCAGATCGGCGTGTTCCCGGCGCCAGACCGGCACGGCGGCGGCCAGGGTCCGCTCTCCCTTGTCGGTCAGGATCAGCAACCGGCCGCGTCGGTCGAGGGGGTCGGTTTCAGTGCGAAGCAGGCCGTCTCGCTCAAGCGGCTTCAGCGCCGCGGTCAGTGTCGTGCGGTCCATGGCCAGCAGAGAAGCCACCGCGCTCATCCGCGCCGGTTCGGGCCGATTCAGCGACATCAGAAGGGAAAACTGGCCATTGGTCAGGCCGAAGGGTTTGAGCGACTCATCAAAGCGCCGGGCCAGCGCTCGCGCCGCACGCTGAACGTGCAGGCACAGGCAGGCGTCACGGACCTCCAGCGTTGTCTCATAGGGAACCACCTTGACCACACCGACATTATGTTGATATCAACCTAAATCGTCAAGCCTCAACGCGAGATCGCCAGGGCCTATATCGAAGGTTTCGTCGCCGCCGTGCCCGCGGCCAACAAGGACGCCTATATCAAGCACGCCACCGACGCCCTGCCGGTCTTCAAGGAGTTCGGCGTGACCCGCATGGTGGAGACCTGGGGCGACGACGTGCCGGACGGCAAGGTCACCGACTTCAAGGGCGCGGTCCAGGCCAGGGACGATGAGGTCGTGGTCTTCTCCTGGTTCGAGTATCCGGACAAGGCGACGCGCGACGCAGCAAGCCAAACGATCATGGCCGATCCGCGCATGGAGGCCATGAGCAAGGACATGCCCTTCGACGGCAAGCGGATGATCTATGGCGGCTTCGACAGCATCGTCGATGACGGCTCATCGGAGGGCGCGGGCTATGCCGACGGCTACCTGGTCGCCGTGCCCGAGAAGAACCGCGAGGCGTACCGCGAGATGGCGTCTAAGGCCTCGGCGGTGTTTCGCGAATACGGCGCCCTGCGCGTGGTCGAGGCATGGGGCGACGACGTGCCCGACGGCAAGGTCACCGACTATCGCCGGGCGGTGAAGGCCGAGGACGGCGAGGCCGTGGTCTATTCCTTCGTCGAATGGCCCTCCAAGGCCGTACGCGATGAGGCCTGGACCAAGATCATGGACGACGAGCGGATGAAGCCCGACCCGAATGGCATGCCGTTCGACGGCAAACGGATGATCTACGGCGGATTCTCTCCGATCGTTGACGGCTAGGCCTACGCCGCGAGGCATGACGCGGCAGGCGCCGGGCGTTAGGCTGGCGTCTTCCGCTTTCGCCGAAAGGCCCGCCCGTGCCGAGGATCTGCGTCGAGAGGATTGGGGACGAGGCCGAGCCGGTCGCGGTGATCGAGGACTTCCATCCCGATCCCGAGGCGCTGATAAATGAGGCGGAAACCGTGGTCCTGACGCCGCGGGGCGATTTCTATCCCGGCGGTCGTGCGCCGGTGTCGCCGGCTTATTTCCAGGCGGTGGGACCGATCCTGGCGCGGGTGGTCGCCGACGTGTTCGGAGCAGGCGAACGGATGTCGGTGACGCGCGGCCTCTGGTCTCTGGCCGACGCTCGCCCGGGAACGCTCGGCCTCGCCCAGCGGATTCCGCATGTCGACGGTGTCGAGGACGGCTTGATCGCCGTCGTGCATTACCTGTCGCGACGCGACCACGGCGGCACCGCCTTTTATCGGCATCGGTCCACCGGATTCGAGACCATCGACGGCTCGCGTCACCGCCGATATCTGAACTCGCTCAAGTCTGACTTCTCCCGCTACGGAGAACCGGCGCCCGGGTATATCTCGGGCGACACCGATATCTTCGCGCGCACGGCCCGGTTCGACCCCGCCTTC
>CAXBPJ010000150.1:0-4994 GCA_963977325.1 uncultured Brevundimonas sp.
GGAGAGCCGGAGAGATGCCGTGTCCGGTGCTGATGACGCATGGCGTGGACGACGCCATCGTGCCGGTCGGGCACTCGCGCCGCATGCGGGATGCGCTACAGGGCGCCGGCAGACCGGTGGAGCTGATCGAGATCGCCGACGCGGGGCACGGCGACTGGGATCTGGCCGAGGAAGGCCGGTTGATGGCCCGATACGTCGCCTTCTTCCGCCGCCACCTCGGCTGACGTGATGCGTGTCACCCACCCGCACGCAAGGCTTAACCGACTGGGGCTATGCCTCGCGGCAATTGCCCTGACCGTCTCGATGCTGGTCGATGGTCCGGCACGGTCGCAGCCGTTGACGGCCACCGAGATCGCCGCGCCGCCGATGGTGACGGGGGCGGTGGTGTCGCCTTCCGGCAAATACGTCGCCTTCCTGAGTTGGGACGGCGAAGAAAACCTCATCATGGTCTACGAGGTCGAAACCAAGGTTTCGACGCCGATCTACCGAGGCCGCTTTCGAGAAGCCTTCGGGGGATCGTGGCCCGAATGGGTCGCGTGGAAAACCGACGACCGGATCCTGATGGGGCTCAGCCTGTTCGAGGTCGGACGACGGCGGAACGATCCGGACGGCCGCATCACGACCTTCCGGGGCGGGCAGGGAGTGATATCGGTCAGGCGGGACGGCACGGATCGCATCACCGTCAAGGCGCCGCGATCGCGCCCCGGCGAGCCGGGCATGGTCCTAGACACCCTGCCGAGAGAGCCGGACGAAATCCTCATGACGTTCGACGACGGCGGCGGCGTGCTCAGCGTCGCGCGCGTCAACGTGCGAACCGGCGAATCCCGGGAGATTCTGCAGGGTCAGCGTCGCGTACTCAGCTACCACACCGACGCCAGAGGCGACGTAGTCGCGCGCACGCGGCTTAGAGGCCTCATCGGACGCATTCTGGTGGCCGAAGGACGCGATCCGGTCAGCGGCGAGTGGGTGGAGCTCTTTCGGGTGCGCAAGGACGAACTGCGCGATTTTCCGGACTATGACATTCTCGGCGCCACCTCCCGTCAGGGCGAGCTGTATGTGAGCGCTCGGGGAGAGGCCAGCGACGATCCGACCGCCGGGGTTCACATCTTCGATTTCCGGACCCGTCGTCTGGGACCGGCCATCTGGCGTCACGCGGAATTCGACGTCGCCGATGTCGTTCTATCAGAGGACGGTGCGTTTCAGGCCGGCTGTTACTGGGCCGACGCTCTCGAGTGCGACTTTCGCGATCCTGCGGACGCGGCGGTGTTTCGGGGGCTGAAGCGCTTCTTCGGAGAAGAGCGAAGTCTTTCGGTGGCTTCGCAATCGGACGACGGTCGAATCTGGCTCCTGGCGGTATCGGGACCGCGCAATCCCGGGGACTATTTTCTGTATGACTCCGAAGCCCGGAACGTGGAGCCGCTCGGGCCCATGTTTCGCGGCCTGGGGGAGGAGCGTCTGGCCCCGACGCGGCGGCTCGATTACGCGGCCGGAGACGGTCAGCGGCTGCATGGCTATCTGACCGGACACGCCCCCGGGCCGGGCGAGCCTCCGCGCCCGCTCATCGTCCTGCCGCACGGCGGTCCCGAGGTCCGTGACACCCTGTCGTACGATGTCTTCGCGCAGATCCTCGCCACGCGCGGATATCAGGTGCTTCAGCCGGATTTTCGGGGATCTTCTGGCCGCGGACGCGCCTGGGCCGAAGCGGGCTATCGCGAATACGGCGGCGTCATGCAGACGGACGTCTACGCGGGTCTGGATCACATGATCGCGGAAGGGCTCGCCGACCCGGCGCGGGTCTGCATCATGGGCGCCAGCTACGGCGGTTACGTCGCGGCGTGGGCGGCGGCGGAGCAACCCGATCGTTTCCGCTGCGCGGTCTCCATCGCCGGCCTTTCCGATCTGGAGGAGGCGCTGCGTTGGGAAAGACGACAGTTCGGGGCCGGTTCGGACCGCTATGAGTATTGGGTCAAATCGATGGGCGACCCGCGCGCGGACGAGGCGAGATTGAAAGCGGCGTCCCCGATTCACCAGGTCGCGTCGTGGCGCACACCGCTCCTGCTTATCCATGGAGAGGACGACGAGATCGTTTCCGTGGAGCAATCCCGCGCCCTGAACCGCGCCCTGGTTCGCGCCGCCAAGCCGGTTCGCTACCTGGAGATCGAGGACGCGGGGCATAGCGGATGGTCGGAAGAAGCCTGGACCCTCATCCTCGCCGAACTGGACAGCTTCCTCGGCCGCCACCTTCCGGCGTCCCCGCCCACGGTGGTCGCTCAGACCCCGTAGTGCTCGCTTCTCAGCGGCCGGGACAGGAGGCCGTCGATGGCCTCCTCGACGCTCTGCTCGCCGGCCAGCACCGACGCCACCGCCTCGCAGATCGGGGTCTCGACGCCCAGGCGCGCCGACAGCTCGCGCACCGCCGGCGCACTTTCCACGCCCTCGGCGACCGATCGCTTGCCGCTCAGCGCCTGGTCCAATGTTTCGCCGCGTCCCAGCGCCAGACCGACGCTCATGTTTCGCGACTGTGAGCTCGAGCAGGTCAGAACCAGATCGCCGAGACCACAGAGTCCCGCCACGGTTTCCCGTTGCGCGCCCAGGGCCACGGCCATGCGGGTCATCTCGGCGAAGCCGCGGGTGATGAGGGCGGCATGGGCGCTGCGGCCCAGACCCCGGCCCTCGACAATCCCCGTGCCGATGGCCAGCACGTTCTTGAGCGCCCCGCCCGCCTCGGCGCCGATCATGTCGGTGACCAGATAGGGCCGGAAGCGCGGAGTGGCGACAGCCTCCAGCAGGTGCCGGCCCAGATCTTCTGCGCAAGCCAGGGTCACGGCGGTCGGGAGATCACGCGACACTTCCGCCGCGAAGCTCGGGCCCGACAGCACAGCGGCGCGGGCGTCGGGCAGGGTTTCGGCCAGCACCTCGGTCATCAGCTTCAGCGTGCCGCGCTCGACACCCTTGGCGCACAGGATGATGGGTGTTCCCGGGGCGCAGTGTGGCGCGAAGCTCGCGAGGGTGGCGCGCATGTGCTGGGCCGGCGGCACGGCCAGTATCATGTCGGCCTGGCCCAGGGCCGACAGATCGCCCGTGACGTCGACGCCCTCCTCCAGTCGAACGCCGGGCAGAAAGGCCGTGTTCTCGCGGGCCTGCGCCGCGCTCTCAATCACCTCGGCCTCGCGCGCCCACAGCAGGGTGTGGTCGCCGCGCCGGGCCATGACCTGGGCCAGGGCCGTGCCCCAGGCTCCGGCGCCGAGGACGCCCACGCTCTTGATATCGCTCATCTCGTCCTGATCCCTCGCCCACGAACGGACAGGGCTATCAGAGCCGGGTCGTCGGATGAAGCATGTTGAGCAAACCGGCGTCTCTCCGCTGTCGCAGGCACACAGAGGCCGTAAAGGCTTCATGGGCCGTGGACGGCGAACCGCTCCCGACGGCAGGCCGGTGACAGACTGTCGCATCACCGCAACGGTCTCTGCGCGGAACGTCCGCATCCATCCGAAATGCGCTTCGGCTTGCGACGCGGTGTGATAAAGACCGAAATGGGGCGACAGGTCCGTCGCCTCGACCCTGCCAATTGCTACAGAGAGCTGAGCAGCATGCGCTTGAAAACCTTCGTTATGGCCTCCAGCGCCGCGGGCGTGCTCGCCCTCGCCGCCGGCGCCGCCCACGCCGAACCAAACGGCTTCTACGGCGCCGCCGAAGTCGGCGGCCACTTCATGGAAGAAGGCATCCTGGCGCGCTCGTCGGCCGGGCCGGCCTTCGAATACCACATCAACGACGGGCCGGCCTATTTCGGCCGCCTGGGCTACCGCTTCAATCCGAACTGGCGGATCGAACTCGAGGGCGGCTTCCGCGACGGCGATCTGGGTCAGGTTCAGCGGTTCAGCAATACGGTTCCGTCGGGCGTGTGCGCGATCGGCGAGGCCGGCTGCCAGAATCCGGACGGCGACATCACCGCCACCACTTTGATGGTCAACGCCATCTACGACTTCGGTTCGCCGGAGTGGATGGTTCGTCCCTTCATCGGCGTCGGCGCCGGCATGAACTGGGTCGATTATGACGTCCGCGGCTCGCTGGAAGGCATCCCCGGTTCGACCTTCTCGATCGATGACAAGAACGGGGAAATGGCCGCACAGGCGATCGCCGGTCTGGCGTTCCGCCTCGGCGAGCGGATGAACATCGACCTGACCTATCGCTACCTCACCGGCGACACGAGCTTCGAATCGTCGACGACGGGCGGTCCCGATCTCGGCAATTGGGAAGGCGACTACGACTTCAGCCACACCGTTTCGCTGGGCCTGCGCTACAGCTTCGGCGCGGTCGACGCGCCGCCGCCGCCGCCTCCGCCGGCTCCGCCGCCGCCGCCGCCCCCGCCGCCGCCTCCCCCGCCGCCCCCGCCGCCGCCTCCGCCCCCGGCTCCGACGGCGCGTGAGTTCGTGGTGTACTTCGACTGGGATCGCTCGGACCTGACGGCCGACGCCCGCTCGGTCATCACCCAGGCGGCCAACTACGCCAAGTCCGGCTCGCCGACCCGCATCCTGGTCGTCGGTCACGCCGACACCTCGGGTAACGCCCAGTACAACATCGGCCTGTCCAACCGTCGTGCCCGCACCGTGGCCGACGCGCTGGTCTCGCAGGGTGTCAACGGCGGCGTGATCTCGCTGGAAGGCCGTGGCGAAACCCAGCTGGCCCGTCCGACCGCCGATGGCGTTCGCGAGCCGCTGAACCGTCGCGCCACCATCAACATCAACTTCTGATCCGGCTGAGGGAGGGGCTCTCCAGCCCCTCCCGACCCCGGTCGGACGTCGATGACGACGGAACGATCAAGGAAAGGCCCGCCAGGCTCAGCCCGGCGGGCCTTTTCGCATCCGGGTTCTACGGGTCAGGTGCGTCGGCGCAGATCGGCCAGGGCCTGGGGCGCCAGGGCCCAGGGCTCGATGAAATAGCGATAGAACAGGCGGTGGGGCTCGGTGGCGAAGCGCCACAGCCATTCGACGCCG
>CAXBPJ010000151.1:0-4965 GCA_963977325.1 uncultured Brevundimonas sp.
TGGACGAGGGGCCGGTGATCCTGTCCGAGGTTATACCGATCGGGCCGGAGGACACCGCCGGAACCCTGGGCGAACGCATGGCCCATGTCGGCGCCGCCCTGTGGCCCCGGGCTCTGGCCGCCATCGAGCGCGGCGGCGCGACCGAGACCGAACAGGCGGGCGAGCCGACCTATGCGAAAAAGATCACCACCGCCGAGACGCGCATCGACTGGTCGCGCTCGGCCCGCGAGGTCGACGGCCTGATCCGGGGCCTGGCCCCCCGCCCCGGCGCCTGGTTCGAGCGGGACGGTGCGCGGGTCAAGGCGCTGCTGTCGCGCGCCGAGCCCGGCGAGGGCGAACCCGGCCAGGTGCTGGACAACCGGCTGCTGATCGTTTGCGGGGAAGGCGCGGTGCGGCTGTTGCGGTTGCAGCGCGAGGGCAAGGCCGTGCAGTCGGCCGAGGACTATCTGCGCGGCCAGCCGGTCGCGACGGGATCGCGACTGAACTGATGCCCCGCTATCGGCTGGTCATCGAATACGACGGCTCGGGCTACAACGGCTTTCAGGCACAGGCCGATCAGCCGACGGTCCAGGGCGCCATCGAGGACGCGGTCGAGGCCTTTTGCGGCCAGCGGCGGCGGCTAGCGGCGGCAGGCCGGACCGACACGGGGGTGCACGCCACAGGGCAGGTGATCCAGCTAGACCTCGAGCGTGACTGGCCGGCGCGGACGGTGATGAACGCCCTGAACGCCCACCTCGCGGCCGAACCCATCTCGGTGCTGTCGGCCGAGGTCGCCGAGGGCGACTGGCACGCCAGATTTTCCGCGACCGAGCGGCGCTACCTTTATCGCATCCTCAGCCGTCCGGCCCCGCCTGCGCTGGAGCGCGCCCGGGTGTGGCACGTGAAACAATCGCTGGACGCCGAGGCCATGCACGACGCGGCCCGGGGGCTGGTCGGACTGCACGATTTCACCACCTTCCGCGACGTGGGGTGCCAGGCCAAGTCGCCGGTGAAGACTCTGGACGAGGCGTCCGTCACGCGCGTCGGCGCGGAGGTGCGGCTGACCTTCCGCGCGCGCAGCTTTCTGCATCGCCAGGTCCGCTCCATGACCGGCAGCCTGGCCCAGGTCGGACTTGGCCGGTGGACGGCCGACGATCTCCGCGCCGCGCTGGAGGCCCGCGACCGGGCGCGGTGCGGCCCGGTGGCGCCGTCGGACGGCCTCTATCTCACCGGTGTCGGCTACGATCAGCCGGCGGAATAGCTCGTCTTGGTCTGGGTGAAGAACTCCACCGCCGCGAAGCCCTGCTCGCGCGGCCCATAGCTGGACGACTTCGTGCCGCCGAACGGCACGTGGTAGTCGACCCCGGCGGTCGGCAGATTGACCATGGTCATGCCGGCCCGGGCGCGCCGCTGGAAATCCCGCGCGTGCTTCAGGCTGGAGGTGACGATCCCCGCCGACAGGCCGAACTCCACCCCGTTGGCGATTTCCAGCGCCTGTTCGTAGTCCGTGACCCGGATGGTCGAGGCGACCGGGCCGAACACCTCTTCGGAGTTGATCCGCATGCCGGGCTCGGTGTCGGCGATCAGGGTCGGCTGAACGTACCAGCCGGGCAGATCCAGCTCGATCCGCTCGCCGCCGGCGATGATCCGGCCGCCTTCAGACTTGGCGATGTCGATGTAGCGATAGGAGGTCTCGCGCTGATCCTCCGACACCGCCGGACCGATCTTGGTCTCGGGGTCGAGCGCCGATCCGACCTTCAGTCCGCGAACCTTCTCGGACAGGGCCTCGACGAACCGGTCGTGGATGCCGTCCTGGACGATCAGGCGGCTGGAGGCGGTGCAACGCTGGCCGGTGGCGAAGAAGGAGCCGTCCAGGGCAATGGCCACGGCCCGCTCAAGATCGGCGTCGTCCAGCACGATCAGCGGGTTCTTGCCGCCCATCTCGAGTTGCACCCGGGCCTGGCGGCGCACCGCGCCCTCGGCCACGCCGGCGCCGACTTTCTGGGAGCCGGTGAAGCTGACGCCGGCGATGTCCGGATGATCGACGATGGCCTGGCCGACGCCGCCGCGCCCGATCACCAGATTGAGCACGCCCCTGGGCAGACCCGCCTCATGCAGGATGGCGACGAGCGCCTCGGCCGTCGCCGGGGTCGGGCCGGCCGGCTTCAGCACCACCGTATTGCCCAAGGCGAGCGCCGGCGCCGCCTTCCAGGCCGGGATGGCGATCGGGAAGTTCCAGGGGGTGATCAGGCCATAGACCCCGACCGGCTGGCGATAGGTCTGGATCTCCACGCCCAGCCGGACCGAGGCCAGGTTCTGGCCATGGACGCGCAGCGCCTCGCCGGCGAAATATTTCAGGATACGGGCCGCGCGGACGGTCTCGCCGACGCCCTCAGCCAGGGTCTTGCCCTCTTCACGCGACAGCAGGCGGCCGACCGCATCCTTGCGCTCCATCAGCAGCTGGCCGGCGCGGTCCAGGATGTCGGAGCGGACCTCAGGCGACGCCTCGGCCCAAGCCGGAAAAGCGGCCTTGGCGGCGGCCACGGCCTGATCGACTTCAGGCGACCCGCCATCGGGCGTGCGCGCCACCACATCGCGGGTGTCGGATGGGTTGAGGCTCTCGCCGGGACGGTCGGCCGCGACGCGCTCTCCGTCGATCCAGTGGGTGAGGTCGAGGGTGTCGGTCATGCCGCCGCCGATATGCAGAGAGATGGCGCACCCGGCACGATTCGAACGTGCGACCTTTGCCTTCGGAGGGCAACGCTCTATCCAGCTGAGCTACGGGTGCGGACCGCTGGGCCGGCGGTGATTACAGGAAGGGCGGGGCAGGCTCAATCCCCGCGCGCCATGGGAGGCGAAGAATGCGGACGATGATGCGACTGGGCGCCGGGGCCGCGCTCGCGGCGGCTCTACTGACAGCGTGCGCGACCGCGCCCGTGGGTGGCGACCGGTCGGCCGTGGTCGAGGCCGAGCTGAATGCGCTGGCCGAAGACTATGTGCGGCTGATCCTGGAGATCGGCGAGCGCGAGGAAGGCTATGTCGACGCCTATTACGGCCCGCCGGAGTGGGCGGCGGCGGCGGAGGCGAACCCGCGCACGGTCGATCAGCTGACTCAGGCGGCGGCGACCCTGTCGCGCGGTCTGGAGGCGGTCGATCCGGTCGGCGCCGATCCAGCGCTGATCCAACGCCGGAAGTATCTGCTGGCGCACGTCTCGGCCGCCGCGCTGCGACTGCGGATGATCGCCGGCGACAAGCCCGCCTTCGCCGACGAGGCCTTCGGCCTGTTCGGCATTCGCCCCGACATCCGCCCGCTGGACAGCTATCGCCCGGTGCTGGCGGAGATGGACGCCCTGCTGCCCGGCGAAGGCCCGCTGGCCCAGCGCGCCGCCGCCTTTCGCGCCCGGTACGTGATCCCGCCAGAGCGGGTCGAAGCCGTGATGCAGGCGGCCATCGCCGAGTGCAAACGCCGAACCGAGGCGCACATCGCCCTGCCGGCAGGTGAGAGCTTTGACCTGGGCTTCGTCACCGACAAGCCGTGGTCGGGGTACAACTACTACCTCGGCAATTCGAAAAGTCGGATCGAGATCAACGTCGAACTGCCGATCGGCATCGACCGGGCCGTCGATCTGGGGTGCCACGAGGGTTATCCCGGTCACCACGTCTATAACGCCCTGCTGGAGCGGACCTTCGTCACGGAGCGGGGTTGGATGGAGATGAGCGTCTATCCGCTGTTTTCGCCGATGAGCTTCGTGGCCGAAGGCAGCGCCAACTACGGCATCGATCTGGCCTTTCCGCCCGCCGAACTGGACCGGTTCGAGACCGAGGTGCTGTATCCCATGGCGGGCCTGGACCCGGCCGGGCGCGACGCCTATGCGCGTTTCATCGCCCTGAGCCGCCGGTTGGCCTCGGCGGAGTACGCGATCGCCGACGCCTATCTGGCCGGGCGGATCGACCGGGCGACGGCGGAGCGCCAGCTGCGCGAAACCATGCTGATGGCGCCGGAGCGGGCCGAGCAGCGGGTCGACTTCATCGACACCTATCGGTCCTATGTGATCAACTACGGCCTGGGGCGCGATACGGTGCAGGCGTGGGTCGAACGCCAGGGGCCGGATCATTGGGCCACGACAGAGCGCCTCCTGGGATCACAGATCCTGCCGGTCGATCTGCTGGACTAGCCAGCCAGCAGACGCGTCGCCTGCGGGATGAGGTTGGAATCCCCCGCCGCGACGAGTCGCCCCGAAGCAAGGTCATCGCCGCCCGACCAGTCGGTGACGTGACCGCCGGCCCCCTCGACCACCGGGACGAGGGCTGACCAGTCCCAGGGCTTCAGCCCGCTTTCGATCACCAGATCGATGCGGCCCAGGGCCAGCATGGCGTAGGCGTAGGCGTCGCAGCCGTAGCGGGCCAATCGCGTGGCGGCGCGGATCCGGCGCCAGGCGTCAAGTTCCAGGCCAGGGAACTGGGCTTCGTCCGTGCATGAGATGATCGCCTGATCGAGACTTATGTCTCGCCGGGTCGAAAGCGCCCTGTCGGCCTCGCCCTGCCGCACCAGTCGCGCGGAGCCCGAGCGGCCGACGAAGACCTCGTCCAGATACGGCTGGGCGATCAGCCCCAGCACGGGCCGGCCCTCGTGGCGGAGCGCGATCAAGGTGGTCCAAAGGGGAAGCCCGGCGATGAAGGCGCGGGTGCCGTCGATGGGATCCAGCATCCAGGTCCATTCGGCGTCTGGACGGTCTTCGCCATACTCTTCGCCAATGACACCGTGATCCGGGTGGCGCGCGGCGATCAGGCGGCGGATGGCCGCCTCGGCGTCGCGGTCGGCGCGGGTGACGGGATCGAAGCCGTCGCAGCCGCCCTTGTCCTGCTCGCCCAGATCATCGGTGCGGAACAGCGGCAGGGTCACGGCCGCGGCGGCGGTGGCGAGCTCAAGAGCGAAGGCGTCGAAGTCGGCGGCGTCGGTCATGGCGAGGGCTTAGCGCCCGCCAG
>CAXBPJ010000152.1:0-4964 GCA_963977325.1 uncultured Brevundimonas sp.
ACGTCACTCAGGGGTTCAACCTGGATTTCAGCGTGCTGGCGCCGCTGTTGCCCATTCCTCTATTGGGGCTCGCCGGACTGATTCTGGTCGTCTGGGGGGTGCGTAAGGGATCGCATACCTGGCCCTTCGTCGGCGCCCTTACGGTGTTCCTCTCCGGCTACCTCGGCCTGGCCGTCGGCTTCTTTCCCTACATCGTTCCCTATGCGCTGAGCTTCCGTCAGGCGGCGGCGCCGGAGAACGCGCTGGGCTTCATGATGGCCGGACTGGTCTTCGTGCTGCCGGCGATCCTGGGCTACACGGCCTGGGTCTATTGGGTGTTTCGCGGCAAGATCAACGAGGAGACCGGCTATCATCATTAGGCCCGTTCCTCCGCCCGAGCCCGGAGAGCCGCCGCCACCGCTTTGGTCGCGGCTGGCGTGGATGGCGCTGCTGATGGCGGCGGGCCTCTTGGTCGTGGGCGTCGTCGCCTATGGATTGAGGGCCTTGCCGTTCATGGGCTGACGGCGGATGGTGGCGCCATGAAAGCCCTCCTCCTCGCCTCGGCCGCCACTTTACTGACGGCCCACATGGCCGCCGCCCAGACCGCTGGCCAGACCACTCAGCCGCGCCCGACCTCGCCGCCCGGCTCGGACATCACCCGGAACCTCAACAGCCTGCCGGGCGACCCGATGGGCACGACTCGTGCCGGGCCGGCGACGCCGCCGGTGATTGACGAAGACGACGAGGAGGAAGTCGCCGCCCCGACGCCCCGCGCCACTGTCTCCCCGACTTCGCCGTCGCCCGCCCTCCGGCCCGCGCCGCGCCCCGAGCCGCCGCTCCAGGAGGAGCCTGAAGCGGCCGCCGAAGAGCCCGATGCGCCACCGCCGCCCAGCCTGACGCGGGTCGCCGTCGCCGACGCGCCCTTCGCCATCGATCTGCCCACGGGCTTTCAGCTCTATCAGCGACCGGCCGGGCCCGATGCCGCTATCTATGAGGTGCGGCGCGGGGATCGCGGCTATGTGGTGATCTACGCCGGCTGCTGTTCCCAGTTTCCCATATTCTCCGGCCGCCAGGTCGAGGCCACTGGCCGCTTTTCGGTGGTCACCTCCGAGGACGGCGAACAGCACGCGGTCGAGCACCTGTTCCAGCGCGACGAGGCTCCCGAGCAGATCCACATCTGGGTCCAGTCGGTGCCCGAGGCCGAGCGCGCCACCGCCGAGGCCATCGCCCAGAGCGTCGATCCGCGCTGACGCCGCTCAGTGGCCGATCAGGGTCGGCAGGGCCTGCCAGACGATGGCCACCAGGCTGACGAAGGCGCCCAGCGCCGCCAGCTGCTCGCGAAAGCGCCAGTTCGGCTCGTCGCCGCCTCGGCGCAGACGGCGAAGCGACCAGAACAACAGGACGGCCACCACCGCGACGCACAGGCCGCTGAAGGCCAGGCCCGCCATGCGCCATCCCAGGGCGTCGGCCCGCTCGACCACGTCGCCGATGCTGGCGATGATATAGATGCCCAGGAAATGGACGGCCCAGACGATCAGCCCTCCCAGCATCCAGGCCCAGCGCGCCACGATCAACCTCCCGGGAACAGGTGGGTCAGCAGCACGCCGAACGCGCCCTGGCCCGCCGTATAGCCCAGGAACAGGGCGATCAGCTGGAAGGTCGAGGGCCGCCGCGCCTCGACATGGCCGAACACCAACCGCAGCAGGGCGTAGATCCCCATCAGCCCGGTGATGCCGGTCAGCGACCCCTGCCACACCAGAAGCGAGGCGACGGTGGCCCCCTGGGCGTTCATCGAGGGCCGCAACCCCGCGCCGAGCCAGGCCTGGATGTCGCCGTAGGTCGTGACGCACAGCAGGCCCGCGGCCAGCACCATCAGGCCGGTGGCGATCACCGGGCCGCGCGGCCGGTCCAGCGCCAGGACCTTGCACGATAGCCAGGCCAGCCCCGCGGCCGCGACATAGCCGCCGACCAGCAGCGCCGTCGCCATGAGGGGTGGCGGGGGCCCCCAGGCGCCCGGATCGCGGCTCCACAGGAAGACGTAGCTGAAAGCGTTGAGCAACAGGATCATGCCCGCGACGATCAGGGTGATGACCATGGCCCACCAGCCGTGGCTCCTCGGTCCCGACACATAGGTCGGCGCCATGACGCCGGCGCCGATATCGACCCTGTCGGCCACGCGCGGCTGATCCAGGGTCCAGGCCCACCGCATCAGGCAGAACACCGCGCCCACGCCCGCCACCAGCGACGGCCAGTAGGCCTGAACCGTCAGCAACAGGAAGGCCGCCGCCGTCAACACGGCCGCCAGCACATGCCATACGCCCGGGACCGGCATCCGCTGCAGATACTGCGGCTCGGCGTTCAGGGCCGACACCACCAGGGTCTCGCGCTCACCCGTGGCCGAATTGGGCAGGAAGTAGCGGCCGGCCTCCACGTCCTTGGACAGCTGGGGATCGTCCCATAGCGGATAGAGGCTCTTCACCACCGGGATGGAGCGCACCGAATAGAGGCCGGTCGGGATCCACTCCAGGCCCGGCCCGCCGAAGACGTTGCCGGCCTCGCGGTCGCCGAACGGCCGGAAGTTGCGGGCCATGTCGATGATCCACAGCAGCACCGCCAGGCCGAACAGGAAGGCGCCGATGGTGGTGACCAGATTGATCACGTCCCAGCCCCGGTCCGGCAGATAGGTGTAGACCCGCCGGGGCATCCCCATCAGCCCGACCAGGTGCATGGGCAGGAAGGTGACGTGCATGCCCCAGAACATCAGCCAGAAGATCCACCGGCCCCAGCGTTCGCTGAGCGGCCGGGCCGAGGACATCGGCATCCAGTAGTAGAGGGCCGCGAAGAAGGGGAAGACCATGCCCCCGATCAGCACATAGTGCAGGTGGGCGACGATGAAGTAGCTGTCGTGGGCCTGCCAGTCGAAGGGCACCATGGCCACCATCACCCCGGTCAGCCCGCCCATGACGAAGATGGTCAGACCGCCGACCGCGAACAGCGCCGGCGTCGAGGCCTTCATCCGCCCCGCCGCCAGGGTGGCGATCCAGGCGAAGACCTGCACCCCGGCCGGGATCGACACGGCCATGGAGGCGGCCGAGAAGAAGCTGGTCGAGATGGTCGGCATGCCGGTGGTGAACATGTGGTGCGACCACACGCCGAAGCTGATGAAGCCGGTGGCCAGCATGGCCAGCACGACCATGCGGTGGCCGACCAGCTTCGTCCCCGCCACCACCGCGATGATGGTCGAGGTCGCGCCCGCCGCGGGTAGGAAGATGATGTAGACATCGGGGTGGCCGAAGAACCAGAAGAGGTGTTGCCACAACAAGGGGTCGCCGCCCTTCAGCGCGTCGAAGAAGGGCCAGCCGAACACCCGCTCCAGCTCCATCAGGGTGGTGGCCAGGATCACCGAGGGAAAGGCGATGATGATCATCACCGCGAAGATCAGCATGGCCCAGGCGAAGACAGGCAGCTTATCGAGGGTCATGCCGGGCGCGCGGTTCCTCAGCACGCCGACGATGATCTCGATGGCCCCGGCGATGGCCGAAATCTCGATGAAGCCGATGCCCAGAAGCCAGAAGTCGGCGTTGATCCCCGGCGAATAGGTCATCGAGGTCAGGGGCGGATACATGAACCAGCCGCCGTTGGGCGCCAGGCCGAAGAACAGCGAGCAGAAGAAGGCCAGACCCCCGACCAGATAGGCCCAAAAGGCGTAGGCTCCCAGCCTTGGAAAAGGCAGGTCGCGCGCGCCCAGCATCTGGGGCAGCAGCACCACGCCCAGGGCCTCGACGGCCGGCACGGCGAACAGGAACATCATCATCGTGCCGTGCACGGTGAAGATCTGGTTGTAGGTCTCCTGCGGCAGAAAGCCGTTCATCGGCACCGCCAGCTGGGTGCGGATCAGGAGCGCCAGGATGCCGGCCAGCACGAAGAACAGCATGGCCGCGCCGACGAAATAGACGCCGATGAAGTTGTTGTTGATGGCGGTGATCCATTGCCAGCCCTTGGGCCCGCACCAGATTTTCTCCAGCTCCTCGAGCTCGCCCTCGGGCCGCTCGCCCGTGGTCGGAAAGCGGTCGTACAGAGCGGGATCGAAACCGGTCTCGCTCTTCACCGCAGGCTCTTCAGCCAGGCCGAGACGTCACGCAGTTCCTGGCCGGTCAGGACCGGATAGGCGGGCATGCGGTTGCCGGGCTTGATCGACTGGCTGTCCGAAATCCAGCCGCCCAGCGTCCCCTCGTTGTTGGGCAGGATGCCGGCTCCGATCGTCCGCCGCGCGCCCACGCGGCTGAGGTCGGGGCCGGCCAATCCGTTGAACTCGGTGCCGCGAACGGCGTGACAGGCGCCGCAACCGGCGCGGTCGAACACCTCGGCGCCCGGCGACGGCAGGGCGGCGGTCGCGACCGGCGTCGCCTGTTCGGCCGCCCAGGCGGCATAGGCCTCAGGCTCGTGCGCCACCACGACGAAACCCATCAGGGCGTGCGGTCCGCCGCAGTACTCCGCGCACTGACCGCCATAGACGCCCGGCTCGTCGGCTTGGATGCGCATGAAGTTGCGGCGGCCGGGGATCATGTCCACCTTGCCCGACAGGCGCGGCACCCAGACGCTGTGGATCACATCGGCCGAGTCCAACTCCAGCACCACGGTGCGGCCCACCGGGATATGCACCTCATTGGCGTCCTGCCAGACCTCCCGGCCCTGGTCGTCCAGATAGGCGACACGCCACCACCACATCTCGCCGGTGACCCGGACCCGCATCTCGCCGGGTTCTGGATCGGGGGTCAGGTGGGTGGTCAGGCCCAGGCCATAGATCAGCAGGGCCGACAGCACCACGATGGGAAAGGCCAGACCTCCGGCCCAGACCAGCTTTTCCCCGCCCAACCTCTGGCGCCACTTTCGCGGGCCGAATAGGGCGACGCCCAGCGCGATCAGCACCACGACCAGCACCAGGAAGCCCATGGCGAACAGCACCCAGGCCAGGGTGTTCAGCG
>CAXBPJ010000153.1:0-4955 GCA_963977325.1 uncultured Brevundimonas sp.
CAATGCCCGCCCTGTCCCTGCGGCGTCAGCGCCGCTGGGCGTCGCTGCGCAGCCGTACGTCGCGGAACTCCGAGCCCGGCTTCCAGCCCGGCCAATCGCGGCTGTTCGCCAGTTCATTCCCGACGCGCCAGGCGATCTCGATGTCCTCGACCATACCGGTCAGATCCCAGTCGGGCGACCATTCATCGGCGGCCTGGTGATAGCGGATGCGCCCGTATTCATCGGCGCGGGCCTGGCGGGCCCCGTCGGCGTCGTCGCGGAAGGTCACCCCGCCCTCGGCATAGGCCATCGGCACGCCCCGCTTGACCAGCGGGAAGTGGTCCGACCGATAATAGCTGCCCGCCTCGGGCCGGGCGTCCGGGGCGATGGACCGCCCTTGGGTCGCCGCCGCCCGTTCCAGACGCTCGTCCCGTTCCGACTGGCCGAAGCCGACCACCGACAGCTCGTTAAACCCGCCATAGACGCCCATGCCATCCAGGTTGAAGCCCGCCACCGTCGTTTCCAGCGGATACACCGGATTGGCGGCGTAGTATTCCGAGCCCAGCAGACCGCTTTCCTCGGCGGTGAAGCCGATCAGCACGATCGATCGCTCGGGACGCGGGCCGGCGGCATAGACGCGCGCCAGCTCGATCAGCGCCGAGGTACCCGTCGCGTTGTCGACGGCGCCGTTGAAGATGCGGTCGCCCTCGGCGTCCGGCTCGCCGACCCCGATGTGGTCCCAGTGGGCGGTGTAGAGGATGGTCTCGTCCGGCTGGGTCGAGCCTGGCAGGCGGGCGATGACGTTGCTGGTCTGGATCGACGAGGTGGACACGTCGAAGTTTGCGTCCAGGGTCACGCCCGTCAGCTCGACCGGCCGGAAGTCCCGGCTGCGCGCCTGGGCCTTCAGCGCCTCGAAGTCCTGACCGCCGCGCTGGAACAGGTCCACGGCCAGATCGCGCTGGATCCAGCCCTCCAGAGGCACGCGCTCGGCCGCCGCATTGGCCCGCTCGATGTCGAACTGCGGCACGCCCCAGGAATTGGCCACGGTGGTCCAGCCGTAGGAGGCCGGCTCGGTCTCATGTACGACCAGGACACCGGCCGCGCCTTTCCGGGCCGCCTCCTCGTACTTGTAGGTCCAGCGACCGTAGTAGGTCATGGCCTTGCCACCGAAGACGTCCATCGACGGATCCTCGAAGTCGGCGTCGTTGATCAGGACGACGATGACCTTGCCGCGCACATCGACGTCCTTGAAGTCGTTCCACTGTCGCTCCGGCGCGTCGATGCCGTAGCCGACGAAGACCAGCGGGACATCCTGCAAATTGACCGACTGGCCCGGTAGGCGGGTCGAGAAGGCGACCTCCTGGCCCTGGGTCACCGGCTGGGACCAGTCGCCGGCCTGGAACTGGCCGGTGACGTTGGAGGCGGCGAAACGGTTCAGGGTCACCGGCTGGGTCCAGCCGCCGTTGACGCCGCCCGGCTCGAACCCGGCTTCGGCGAACTGCTCGGACAGATAGGCGACGGTCTTGGTTTCCCCCTCGGTGGCGATGCCCCGGCCCATGAAGCTGTCGTCGGACAGGGTGCGGATGTGCTCGTTCAGGTTCGCGGCGCTGATCTCGGGGGCCTCGGTCATCCCCCCTCCCCCATCGGTGGCGCAGGCGGACAGGGCGGCTGTGGCCATCAGGGCGGCGGCGAACGAGGCGAAACGCATGGGGCGACTCCGACGAAGCTGGGGGCCGGCACCCTAGGACGGGGTTCGCCGAGGGCCAAGCGAGCCGCGCAACGAAAAAGGCCGCATCCGGCGGATGCGGCCCTCGTCCGGAGATTGCTCCCTGTCGTTAGTGCGCCACGCCCTTCCAGATGCGGCGATAACTGGCGTAGGTCAGGCCCGCGAACAGCAGCAGATAGGCCAGCACGGCGAAGCCGGTCTGTTTGCGCTCGACCGCCTTGGGCTCGGACGCCCAGGCGATGAAGGCGGCGACGTCCTTGGCCATCTGGTCGACCGAGGCTTCGGTGCCGTCGTCGAAGGTCACCTGGCCGTCACGCAGCGGCGGGGCCATGGCGATGAAGCCGCCATAGGGCACGTGCTCGGGATCCCCCGACCAGAAGGGCGTCATGTCGCCGGCCATGTACGGGTTGTAGTACTGGCCCTGATTGATCGCGAGGCCCGCGGGGGCCTCCTGATAGCCGCTCAGCAGCGAGTAGATGTAGTTGGCCCCATCGTGGCGGGCCTTGGCCATCACCGACAGGTCGGGCGGGGCGGCGCCGCCGTTGGCGGCCGCGGCGGCCGTGGCGTTCGGATAGGGGTTGGGGAAGGCGTCGGCGGCCGTGGCCGGGCGCAGGATGGCCTCGCCGGTCTCTGTGTCGATGCCCGGAACCTCGAACTCGGCGGCGATGGCGCGGACATAGCGGTTCTGCGCCGCGTTCTCGGCGTGGGCGTCATAGAAGGGCCCGCCCTTCTCGCCCAGGGTCCGGAAATAGACCAGGTTCATGCTGTGGCAGGCCGAGCAAGCCTCGCGGTAGACCTTGTAGCCGCGCTGCAGCTGGGCCTGATCGAAGGTGCCGAACGGTCCCTCGAACGAGAAGCCGGCGTGGCGCGGATGCTTGGCCTCGCCGGCGGCCAGCACAGGTGTGGCGACCAGGCCCAGACCAACCGCGGCGAGCACGGCCAGACCGGCGGAACGAAGACGGGTGCGGGTCATGGAACGCGGGCTCATCAGACGGCCTTCGGGGTTTCGGCGGCGTCGGGAATGCGCGGCGACAGCACCGGCTCCGAGATCGAGGCCGGGATCGGCAGCGGCTTCTTGCGAAGCCCCACCAGCGGCATCAGCACCAGGAAGAAGATGAAATAGTAGGCGGTCAGCAGACGCGTCAGCCACAGATAGCTGTTCAGATCGCCGTCGATCAGGATGAAGGTGTCGAAGTCGCCGATGACGTGGGCGTCGGGCAGCTGCGCCCCGCACCATCCAAGACCGAAACAGACCACCAGGAAGATCAGGAAGAAAGTCCGCATCTGGGGCCGGTAGCGCATCGAGCGCACCTTGGACGTATCCAGCCAGGGCAGGACGAACAGCACCGCGATGGCGCCGAACATGGCCACCACGCCGCCGAACTTGTCGGGAATGGCCCGCAGGATGGCGTAGAAGGGCAGCATGTACCACTCGGGCACGATGTGCGCCGGCGTGACCAGCGGATTGGCCGGGATGTAGTTGTCGGCGTGGCCCAGGGCGTTCGGGTTGAAGAACACGAAATAGGCGAACATGATCAGGAACAGGATGATCGCGAAGCCGTCCTTGACCGTATAATACGGGTGGAACGGCACCGTGGCCTTCGCGAGCCGGTCCTTGGGGATCAGGATGCCGACCGGGTTGTTCTGCCCCGCGTGGTGCAGAGCCCACAGGTGCAGCACCACGCAGCCGGCGATGACGAACGGCAGCAGATAGTGCAGCGAGAAGAAGCGGTTCAAGGTCGCATTGTCGATCGACGGACCGCCGCGCAGCCAGATCAGGATCGGCTCGCCCACATAGGGCACCGCGCCGATCAGATTGGTGATCACCTCGGCGCCCCAGAAGGACATCTGACCCCAGGGCAAGACGTATCCCAGGAACGCCGTGGCGATCATCAGGAAGAAGATCACGCAGCCGACGATCCAGATCATCTCCCGCGGCGCCTTATAGCTCCCGTAATAGAGGCCGCGCAGCATGTGGAGATAGACGGCGATGAAGAACATCTACGCGCCGTTGGCGTGGACGTAGCGGATCAGCCAGCCGCCGTTGACGTCGCGCATGATGCGCTCGACCGACTCGAACGCCATGGCCGTATTGGGCACATAGTGCATGGCCAGAACGATGCCGGTCGCGATCTGGATCATCAGGCACAGCGCCAGGATGCCCCCGAAGGTCCACCAGTAATTCAGGTTCTTGGGAGTCGGCAGCGACATGTAGTCGGCGCCGAAGCGGACGATCGGCAGGCGGCTGTCCAGCCACTTCTCGACGCCGGTCTTGGGGACGTAGGTGGATTCGTGATCGCTCATGATGTCTCGGTCCGTCCTCAGCCGATGCGGATGCTGGTGTCGGAGAGGTATTCGTACTCCGGAACCGCCAGGTTGAGGGGCGCGGGTCCCTTACGGATGCGGCCCGAGGTGTCGTAGTGCGACCCGTGGCAGGGGCAGAACCAGCCGCCGAAATCGCCGGTGCCGAACGTCGGGACGCAGCCCAGGTGCGTGCACGAACCGACGACGACCAGATACTGCTGATGGCCTTCCTTGACGCGCTCAGCGTCCGACTGGGGATCCTTCAGCGCCGATAGTGGAGTGGAGGCGGCCTCCTGGATTTCGCGCGCGGTGCGATAGCGCACGAACACCGGCTTGCCCTGCCACTGGATGACGACCTGCTGGCCTTCCTGGACCTTGGACATGTCGAACTCGACGGTCGACAGGGCCAGGGTGTCGGCGGCCGGGTTCATCTGATTGATCAGCGGCCAGGCCGCCATCACGCCGGCGCCTACGGCCGCGGCGCCCGCGGCGATGTGGATGAAGTCACGACGGGTGGCGTCGTCGCCGCCCTCTCCGCCATGGGTCACGACCTGTTCGGCCAAGATACCACCTCTGTACCTCTCCGGGGGACCGGACGCGGCGAAAATCCGATGCGCGGTCCCCGGGAGTCAAAGGCGCGGCCCGGGTTCGACGGTCGATTGCCGAACCCCTGTCTAATCTTGCGATTAAGTCGCAAAACAGGCCGCGACAGGGCCCCGGCCCGCGCGTATGAGGGCTCTAGAATGCGTCTCGCCCTTTTTCAACCGGACATTCCGCAGAACGTCGGCGCGGCCATCCGCCTCACCGCCTGTTTCGGCGTGGGTCTGGAGGTCATTCGACCGACCGGCTTTTCTCTTGACGACCGCGCCATGAAGCGGGCCGCGCTGGATTACGGTCCTCTCGCGCACATGAGCGTCCACGACGACTGGCAGGCGTTTCAAGCGGC
>CAXBPJ010000154.1:0-4901 GCA_963977325.1 uncultured Brevundimonas sp.
GTAGATCGGCCCTTCGGCGGCCAGCACGCTCAACACGCCGCCGTTGGCGGGCCGAACCTCGACCGGTCGCGTCAGCCGCACTCGCGAACCCTCCGCGTCGGCGGTCAGACGGAAGCCTGGCGCGTTCAGCCGGAAGTCGCCCAGCGCCCGCTTCATCGCCGCCAGCTCCGGCACATCGTCCGGACCGACCGGGCCGAACAGCGGCCAGGCCCCCCCCGCCGCCGTCATCGATCCGCTGGCCGACAGGGTCGCCGCGCCCTCATTCACCAGATCGAACCCGAGCTGACCCCGCACGGTCCGCAGGTTCAGATCTCCGAACTCGAACCGGTCCGCCGCCAGCGCCAGGGGCGCCGTCGCCTCCCACGCCGCGCCACGACCGCCGATCAGGAAGGCGTCGCTGGTCACGGTCAGGTCCGAGAACACCGCGTCGTTCAGCGCCATGCGTCCGGCCGCCAGTCTCACCGGTCCCTCGCCCCGCCACGACACACCCTGCTCGCCGCGTGACACCGCGACCGTCGTGCCGGCCAGGGTCAGGAGCGCAGTCCGCCCTTCGGCGAACCCGGCCTCCAGCGCATCGGCCTGCACCGTGCCGGTCGTCTCGGCGTCCAGGCGGAAGCTGTCGATCCAGCCGCGCAGCCGCCCCGAAATCTCCAGATCCGCATCGACACCGGCGAAGTCCCCCGCCGGGCTGCGCCACGACCCGGCGGTCAGATCGATCTCGGCGGTCACCGGCTGCGCCGCCGCCAGGATGTCGCGGTCGGGATAGGGCAGGGCGCCGGTGAGGCTCAGCGCCAGATCCGTCCCCGCGCTGTTGGCGGTGGTGAAGCGCTCCAGTCCGGTGGTCAGGGCCACCGCCATCACCTGTCGCTCGCGCGGCCCGTCAGAGGTCCGCACGGTCAGCCGGCTGTCCGCTAGCCGCCCTTCGATGTCTCCGCTCTTCAGCGACGCGGCGGGCACACGCGCATCCAGCCGCATCAGCCGCCCGTCATCCAGCCGCGCATCGCCTAGCGCCCGCACCGGCCCATACTCGGTCTCCAGCCGCGCCTCGCCCTGTTCGACCAGCACGATCGGTCCACGCCGGCTCGGGTCGGGTGGCCTTCGTGTGAACTCCTCGACGATCGGATCCAGCGCGCCGAAGCTCAGGCGCCCTTCGCGCCAACTGGCCCTGACCAGCGGCTTGACCAGCCGGATGCGGCTCGGAGTCACTCCCAGCCCGACCGAGGACCAAGGCGCGCCGATCACATAGTCGACCTCGACCCGCTCCACGCGCACATCGGGATTGGCGGGATCACCGATGACGATGCGGCCGACGAAACGGTCAAACTCCACCGTCTCGACCTGGATGTCGGCGGCGACCCCGCGATCCTCCAGCCAACCGACCAGCAACTGCCGCGCCGCCTCGCGCCGGGCCAGCCACAGCACGGTCGCCGCCAGGATGAGGAGAACAAGGACCGCCAGCAGTCCGATCAGGACACGCCGCGCCCACCGGCGCGGCGTCTTCGGCGTCCGCCGTCGGCGGTCCCAGGCCGGGGCGCCCGACCCCGCCGGGCGCGACTCGCTGCCGCTGTCGGACGTGTTTTCAGTCACCGAATTTTCCGCGCGGTCCAGGCTGAGACGAGGTCATAGACCGAAAATCCGCACCCGGAAAACCGCCCGGATTCCAAGGCTCTCTATAACTTCCGTTAACCCTTTGTAACCGAGTGCTTCCCAAACTGGGTTAGTCCGTCTATAGGCGGAACCTTCGGCGCCCGGGGTATTGGCGCGCCGGGGGACAGTAACAGTTTCAGCTTGGCGCCGTGCAGGGCGTCGTCGACAGCCGGGGACCGATGGCCCAGTTCGATCCGCGCCGCCAGCCGCGTCGTTTTTCACCGCAGCTTCTGACCCTGACCGCCGCGGTCGGTGTCGCCCTGGTGGCCGGTCGCTTCTACGAACCCGTTCACGCCACGGAAGTTCCGCCTCTGACCGCCGCCGAGACGGCCGCGCTCGAGGCCCGGGCCTTCGCCATCGCCGGCGCCCCCGCCGGCCTCGAACAGCCCGAAGCCATTCCCGTCCAGGTCCGCTCCGGCGAGACCTTCGAGGAGGCCATCCAGCGCGCGGGGGTGGGCGAGGCCGAGGCCCGCGCCGTCGCCCGCGCCCTGTCCAACGCCTTCGACGTCTCCAGCGTCCGCGCCGGCCTCAAGTTCGAGACGGCCGTCTCGCGCCCGCGCGGCGGTCGCGGCGACGCCCGCCTGATCGGCCTGACCGTGCGCACCAGCCCGGTGTCCCAGCTGACCGTGTCGCGCAGCTTCGACGGCGCCCTGCGCCTGCGCGAACTGGAAGAGAAGGTGACGCGCGAGACCCACGTCTTCGCCGGTCCGATCAACGGATCGCTCGCCGCCTCGGCCCAGCGCCTCGGCGCCACCTCGCGTCTGACGTCCCAGGCGACCCGCCTGTTCGCCCACAAGATCGACTTCACCCGCGATCTGAAGGCCGGCGACCGCATGATCTTCGTGGCCGACCGCGCTGTCACCGAGAGCGGCCGCACCATCGAGTCTGGCCCGTTGCTCTATGCCGAGATCAAAGGCCACGTCTTCTATCGCTTCCAGCCGGCCGGCGCCCGCGAGGCCCAGTATTTCGACGCCGAGGGCAAGAACATCCGCTCGGGCCTGATGCGCTCGCCGGTCGACGGCGCCCGCATGTCGTCGCGATACGGGATGCGCCGCCACCCGATTTCCGGCTATCGCAAGATGCACCAGGGCATCGACTTCGCCGCCTCCACGGGCACGCCGGTCTATGCCGCATCCGACGGCGTGGTGGTCGAGGCCCGCCGCTGGGGCGGTTATGGCAACTGGGTGCGCGTGCGCCACTCCAATGGCCTTGAGACCGGCTACGCCCACCTGTCGCGCTTCGCTCGCGGCCTGCGCGCCGGCCAGCGCGTCGAGCAGGGCCAGGTCATCGCCTATGTCGGCTCGACCGGCGCCTCCACCGGCCCGCACCTGCACTATGAGATCTGGAAGAACGGCCAGCGGATCAATCCGGCCGGCGTCAAGATCACCTCGGGTGTCGAGCTGACCGGCGCCGACCTGACCGCCTTCAAGGCGGAAAAGGCCCGCATCGACGCCATGGTAGCCCGCCAGCAGGCCGCCACCGAACCCACCCGCGCCGCCAGCCTGAACGGACTGCGCACCGGTCGGGTGTGAGCGAACCCCATGGCCGTTTCCCCGGCGAAGGCCGGGGTCCAGATTGTATGGCGCAGCGCTGACCGTTCACGCTCAAAGGCGCGCCAACTTCGAGGTCGGCGTTTGATCGTCGGGACGCTAGCTTAACCCTGGCCGATGATCGCGGCCCCGGAGCGATCTAGCCGCCCTTCGCCGCCACGATCGCCTGTTCCAGCGCGGCCGGGTCGTTCGTTTCCGACACCCGTCCATCCACGAAGAAGGTCGGCGTGCCCTGCAGACCCACCGTGGCCGCCGCCGCCTGAAGCTCCTGCACATGCCGGCGGGTCGTGTCGGCCTCCATGAAGGCGCGCGCCGCGGCCATGTCGACGCCGGCCTGGGCCAGCGCTTGGTCGACCGTGGCCTGGTCCAGACTGTCCGCGGCCATCAGCGCTTGATGGACCGGCAGATATCGACCTTGGGCATCGGCGGCCAACGCCGCCCGTGCGGCATAGTGCGAGATGCCGTCCTGTGGGCCGTCCAAGATCGGCCACTCCTTGAAGACGAAGCGCACGTCCGGGTGCCGTTCGATCAGCGCCAGATACGGCTCGGCCAGAACCTTGCAGTAGGGGCAGCGGTAATCGAAGAACTGATGCACCACCACGCTGGCATCCTCGGGCCCCACCGCCGGGTCGCGCGGATCAGCGGCCAGCAGCTGCGGATTGGCCGCGACGCCTTCGGTGATCCGCTGGAACAGATTGGCGTATTCGGCCTGCTGGCGCGCCTGCATGACCTCGTCCAGCACCGTCGGATTGGCCATCAGATAGGCCCGAACCCGGCCGTCGAACCCCATCTGGCTCCATCCGGCGACGCCCAGCGCCACGACGGCGACGCCCAGCGCGGCCATCGACACGAAGCGATCGAGCCGCGGCCTGGCGGGCGGGGAGGGCAGGGGAGATTCGGTCATGGGCTTCCTTAGCATCAGACGCCCGTTGATCGTCATCCAGGTGTCCGTCAGTTTGAAACGACCGCCGTCCTACCTGACACAGTCTGGTCTTTCGATGGCGCCGATCTCGCCGATCCTTTCGCATTCGGCGCCCCAGGCCAGTTCGATGGCGAGGTCTGTGCTAGGTGAACACCGCCGACGGCAAGACCCCGACGATGGCGGCGCTCATCAAGGTGGCCAGAAAGCCCGCGAACAGCGCCTTCCACACCATATCCAGCACCATCTGACGCCGCTCGGGCATCAACACCGACAGGCCGGTCACGGTGATGCCCACCGAGCCGATATTGGCGAAGCCGCAAACCGCATAGGTCATCAGCATCCGGGTGCGCTCGCTCATCTCGCCGGCCGGGATGTCCCCCAACTCGATGAAGGCCACGAACTCGGTCAGGGTCAGCTTGACGCCCAAAAGCCAGCCGGCGCGGCCAGCCTCCGACCACTCCACTCCAATCAGCCAGGCCACCGGCGCGAACAGCCAACCCAGCACCCGCTCCACCGTCACCGGCCCGTCGAACAGCCAGAAGCCCCCCAGCATGACGTTGACCAGGGCGTCTCGGGGATGATGATCCGGGCCAGCAGGATGCCGGCTGGAGCCGAAACGATCGAGGCGACCAGCACATGGCCTGCCGCATTGGGCAGCACCGGCCCCAGGATGGTCGCATAGGCCACCATGGTCGACCCGGCGACGGTCGCCAGCCCGACGACCATCATCAGGAAGACCTCGGACCGGGTCAGCTTGTCGAGGTAGGCGCGGATCACGATCG
>CAXBPJ010000155.1:0-4885 GCA_963977325.1 uncultured Brevundimonas sp.
TCGGCGCGGCCATCGGCGCGGCCGCCGGCCAGCTGATCGGCGGCGACACCGAGGCCACCCTTGCTGGTGCGGCGATCGGCGGCGCTGTCGGCGCCATTCGCGGCTCGCAGCAGGACCGCAATAACCAGCAGCGCTATCGCGACAGCCGCGGCCGGTACTACTATTGCTACGACAACCGCCAAACCGAGTGCTACTGGGAAGACGGGTCGCGCCGGTACTGATCGCTTCGGGCGAATGGCCTGTAGAGTAGTCCGAGGGGCGGCGCGTCGAGAGACGGCCGCCCCTCTTTCTTCGCCGGGAGGGGTGAATGCGAGTGGGTGTTCTTATCGGAGTGGGCGCGTTGGGTCTGTCCGCGTGCGGCGGGGGAGGCGGGTACGCTGAGCGGGCCGAACTGGTCGCCGAGCCGAGCGCGTGCGGCGAGCGGCGGTTCGAGATTTATTTCGAGGAAGGCCAGGCGCGGCTGACGGAGCCGGCGCGCGAGCTCATCGGCATGACCTCGGCCCAGCTGTCGGGCTGCGACATCCGCCGGGTGCGGGTGACGGGCCTGGCTTCGGCGACGGGTTCGGCCTCGGCCAACCAGAGCCTGTCCGAGCGGCGGGCCATGGCTGTCGCGGAGGCGTTCGAGAGCGCCGGCTGGCCAGCTCCGGCCTTCCAGATGGAGGCCATCGGCGATCAGGGCGCGACCACCGCCGATGGGCGCGCCGAACCGCTGCGCCGGCGTACCGAAGTCTGGGTCGAGGCCGCGCCGCTCTGACGCGGGAGGTCGCTCTGGGCCGGAAGTCCCCGCGGCGCTAGACTGCGAGCGCCATGTCTCGCGCCCTCCCTTTCCTGATCAGCCTGGTCGTCGCCGCCCTGTGGCTGGTGACGGCGGAGACGGCGATCGGCCAGCCGGTTTCGACGCCGGCCGGTCGCAGCCTCGCACCCGTGGCCCAGGACGCCGGTCTGGGCCCGAAGTCGACACCGCGCATCACCGCCGAACTTGTCCCGATGAGCCGCTGGGCCACTCCGGGATCGACGAGCATTGTCGCCGTTCGTCAGGATATCGAACCCGGCTGGCACACCTACTGGCGCAATCCCGGCGATTCCGGTGGGGCGACCACCCTGGCCTGGACCACGCCCGAGGGTGTCGAGGCGGGCGACATCGTCTGGCCCGTACCCGAGCGGCAGCGGCTGCAGAGCCTGATGAATTTCGGCTATTCCGGCGAGGTCTTCCTGCCGGTGCCGATCGAGATCCCCGCCGACGCCCGGCCGGGGTCGACAATCCCGTTGCGGACCGAGGCGCTGTTTTTGGTTTGCAATCCCGAAATGTGCGTGCCGGACGAGCTGGTCCTGACCTTGGACCTGCCGGTCGGGAACGGCGCGCCGCCGTTGGACCCCCGTTATGGCGCGAAAATCGAGACCGTCCTGACCTCGGCGCCCGGACCGGGCGACTTCGAGGCGCGGCTGACCCCCGGCGGTCCGGACGGGGCGGTGGTCCTGAGCGTCGTCGGACCGGAACTGGCTGAGGCGACCCGGGCCTGGTTCTTTCCGTTCGAGGGTGGACAGGTCGATCATCCCGCCGCCCAGCCCGGAGAGCGCGGCGCCCAAGGCCTGTCCCTCAACCTGGCCCCGGGCGGTGGCTGGCGCATCGCGCCGCCGACCGGGCCCGTCAAGGGTCTGCTGTGGACCGATGTCGGGGCCTGGGAGATCACCGCCCAGCCGGGACCGCCGCTGCCGGGCGCGACGGGCAGCGGCGCGCTGGCCGATCCGGACGGCGCCGCGGGGGGCGCGACCCTTGCCCTGCCGGTGCTGATCGCCTCCGCCCTGATCGGCGGGCTGATCCTCAATCTGATGCCCTGTGTGTTCCCGGTGCTGGCCATGAAGGCGGCGGGGCTGACCAAGGGGGCGCATGATCCGAAGGCGGCGCGGCGTGACGGTCTGGCGTTCCTGCTAGGGGTGCTGGTGACCTTCGCCGCGCTGGCGGGCGTGCTGCTGGCGCTGCGGGCGGCCGGGCAGTCGGTGGGCTGGGGCTTCCAGCTGCAGAGCCCGCCGGTGACGGCGGCCCTGGCGTTGCTGATGCTCGCCGTCGCCCTGAACCTGTCGGGGCTCTACCACGTCGGCGGCGGGGCTCAGGCCCTGGCCGGAGAGGCGGAGGCCCGGGCCTCGCGCCTGCCGCCCGGCGCCCAGTCCTTCCTGACCGGCGTGCTCGCCGTGGTGGTCGCGGCCCCCTGCACCGCCCCCTTCATGGCCGTGGCCCTGGGGGCGGCGGTGACCCTCCCCGCCCTACCGGCCATGACGATCTTCCTGGCTCTGGGCCTGGGTCTGGCGCTTCCCTATCTCATCGTCAGTCTGACCCCGGCGATCACGCGCCGCCTGCCCCGGCCGGGGCCGTGGATGGTGACGCTGCAGCGCTGGCTGGCGATCCCGCTCTATCTCACCGCTCTGTGGCTGGCCTGGGTGTTTGCGCGCCAGACCGACACCACCGGCGCCCTGTTGCTGGCCGGCGCCGCCGTGGCCCTGACACTCGGTCTGATCGCGCTTGGCCGCGCCGGAGGGCGGCCGATCATGGTCGGAGGTTTGGCTCTGGGTCTGGCGTTGTCGGGCGGTCTGGCCTGGGCGGCCGCGACACGCCCCGCCGCGCCGGGTGGACAGGCCGGTTATGAGGAGGGCGTGCTGCCGGCCGTGGCCTGGTCGCCCGCTGCGGTGGCCGAGGCCCAGGCCGAGGGTCGCGCCGTCTTCGTCAACTTCACCGCCGACTGGTGCCTGACCTGCAAGGTCAATGAGCGCGCGGCCCTCCAACGCCGCTCGACCGCCGAGGCCTTCGAAGAGGCCAACGCCGTCTATATGGTCGGCGACTGGACCCTGAGGGACGCGCCCATCGCCCGCGAGCTGGAACGCCACGGCCGTTCGGGCGTGCCGCTCTATCTGGTCTATGGTCCGGGCGACGCCGAGCCGCGCGTCCTGCCGCAAATTCTCACCCCCGGGGCGGTCACCGCCGCCCTCGCCGACGCCACCACTGATCCAGGAGCCCGATCATGATCCGCCGCCTGTCGCTTCTCGCCGTCTCCGTTCTCGCTCTCGCCGCCTGCGGCGAGCAGGCCGCCGCCCCGGAGGCCGCCGCGCCCGCAAACAGCGTCGAGACGGCGGCGGCGGCGACCAACATGGCCCCCAACTTCACCCTGGTGGATTCGGAAGGGGTTCAGCGCCAACTCAGCGACTATCGCGGTCAGGTGGTGATCCTTGAGTGGACCAATGAGGGCTGCCCCTATGTCCAGAAATACTATGAATCCGGCGCCATGCAGGACCTGCAGCGCGCGGCGGTCGATGACGGTGTGGTGTGGCTGACCATCATCTCCTCGGCTCCCGGCCAGCAGGGCTATGTCGACGGCGCCGAGGCGCGGCAGTGGGCCGATCGGAATACCGCCGGCGCCAACCATCTGTTGCTGGATCCGACAGGCCAGGTCGGTCGCCTCTATGACGCCAAGACCACGCCGGACATGCGGGTGATCGATGAGCAGGGCCGTATCGTCTACGCCGGCGCCATCGACGACCGGCCGTCCAGCGAAGCGGAATCGCTCGAGGGCGCGACCAACTACGTCAGCCTGGCTTTGGCCGCGCACGAGGCGGGCGAGGCGCCGGGAACGCCCTACGCCCAGCCCTATGGCTGCTCGATCAAATACGCCGACGAACTGGAGGCCTGACGCCCGGCGCCGTCACCCCGCCTTGGCGAGAGGCGGGGGGCGGATTCCGGCCTCGAGGATCCCGCACTGGACGCCGTAGCATTCACAGGCGGCGCGCTCGAGGGCGACCCGGTCCAGGATGGTGACGCGCCCGCGCGAGTAGCGGATGGCGCCGGCCCGCTGCAGGGTCTGGGCGGCCTCGTTCACCGTGGTGCGCTGTGATCCGAGCATCGAGGCCAGATACTCCTGGGTCAGCTTGAGCACGTCGCCCTCGACCCGGTCGTGGCAGCGCAGCAGCCATTTGGCGAAGCGCTGCTCGGCCCGATGCAGCGCATTGCAGGCGGAGGATTGCTCAAGTTCGCCGGTCAGGCGCACGGCATAGGCGGCGACCGCTTCGCGCAACGCCTCGCTGTGATCCGCCAGCTGGCGCAGACGCCCGATCTCGACCCGGCGACCGTAGCCGTCGGACTGCGCCACCAGCCGCGAATAGGCCCGCCTCGATCGCCAGGGGGAAGGTCATCCCTTCCGGCCCGATCATGAAGGTCTCGATGGTGCGGCCATCGGCCATCACCGCCACGGCCGAGATGATCCCATCGTCGACGAAGGTGCAGTGGGTGGCCCGGTCGCCCGCCTCGCAGATCAGGTCGCCGAGCCGGAACTCCACCGGCGTGGCTGCTTCCAGGATCACGGCCCGTTCGGCGGGCGGCAGGCTGTTGAGGATCGCGTTCGACGGCGACAACGGCATCTTGTGCGGAAAGGGGAAGTCCCGACGGTCCGGTCGCCGATCATCGGCGGGCGCGGACGGCCAAGCTGGCCCTCGAGCGCGACTCAACGCGCACCGTGAAGCGCTGTTCCAACCGGAGCGCGGTCGCCTGCGGCGCGCCCGACGCGCGCCACCAGCCGCGAGCCCTGCCAGACCTCGACGGCGCGGCAATCACGTTGGCGCAGGGTTCCGAGCGCGCGGCGCATGGCGTCGGCGTCGTCCGCCGCCTCGATGGACGGCAGCCGCCAGCGGTCCTCCGCTCCGACGCAGCGCAATTGATACCCGGTCATCCAGCCCTCGCGTTCAGCTTGATGAATAGGCGGGGAAACCGACCCGCGTCTGTCGCCCCGCCAACAGAAAGCGAAGTGCATGATTCAAAAGGGCGGGTGACCTCGCGCGGGACCCGCGCTAACCCTTGGCCCATGACCGAGGCCGCCGCGCGCCGGAAGAGCAAGCCTGACGC
>CAXBPJ010000156.1:0-4876 GCA_963977325.1 uncultured Brevundimonas sp.
CGCGCCGGGCTGAGGGGAGGTGGCGGGCTGGCGAGCCCTTGCCTCGGCGGCCACTCGCGCCGCCGCCTCGCGGCGCGCTTCCTGCTGGATGCGGGCGCGCAGGATGGCCTCCTCGCGCTGCCGGGCGGCGGCCTGCTCCTCGGCGAGGCGCCGGTTGGCGGCGTCGGTGACGGCGGCGGCCAGCTCTGGACTCGGCGACGGCGCGGTGTTCAGCCCGGCCAGCGGCGCCTCATTCAGCGCGGCCTCGTCCACCAGCTGGGCGAAGTCCTGGAACAGCAGCACCTTGACCACATCGACCGGGTTGCGGTCCGAGAACAGCTTCACGCGCCACGCGCCGTCCAGCCCCTTGGCCGCCACCCCCACCGGCACGCCGCGCGGAAAGCCGCCGCCGTCGCCGGAGGTGACCACGCGGTCGCCCGCCTGAATGGCATCCTCGCCGCGCACGAAATCGAGCCGGGGGTTGTTGGACGCGTCACCGGCCAGAAGCGCCCGGGCGTTGGTGCGCTCGATCATCACCGGCACGCGGCTGGACACGTCAGTGACCAGCACCACCCGCGAGGCGATGGGCGTCACGCCGACCACCCGGCCCACCAGCCCGTCCTGGCTGACCACCGGGTTGCCGACTCGCACGGCCTTGTTCGCTCCGGCGTTGATCAGCCGGGCGTTGGCGAACGGACCGCGCGCATCGGACACAACCCGCGCGCCCACGGTCGGCACGGGCGGCTCGGGCTGGACGCCCAGCAGCGCCTCATAGCGGGCGTTCAGATTGGCCAAGGCCCGGGCCTGATCGCGCCACTGCTCCAGTTCGGCGACCTCGGCCTTCAGCCGTCGATTCTCTGATACCGCGTTGAAATAGCCGCCAATGTAACCGCCGGCCCCGCGCAGCCAGCGCCCGGGCAGGGACAGCACGCCGCCCACCGGCGCGGCCGCCGTGTCAAAGGCCTGACGCGTTGGGCCGTAGTTGTCGGCCGCCACGGCCTCGCGGCGGTCGCCCAGCAGCAGCATGACCGCCACGATGAGGGCGACGATCATCGCCGCGGCGGCCGTCCAGGCCACCGGCAGTTTCAGCTTCTCGAACGGTCCGTCGCGAAACGCCACGGCGCGCCTTCCTGGAAATGGCCCGGGTCGGGAGAGGTCCCGTCCCTTTGGGCCGCGAGTCTATCGCGATTGTCGATTCCCGGTCACCTCAAGCCGCAAACGACCGCGTGATCGGGCGCGTGGCTCAGAGCGTGGCGTCGAGCACGCCCTTCATCCAGCGCGGATGCTCCAGCACCCGGCCGCAGCCCACGGCCACGCACGACAGCGGATCGTCGGCCACGGAGACCGGCAGGCCGGTGTGGTCGCGGATCTCGGTGTCCAGGCCGCGCAGCAGGGCGCCGCCGCCGGTCAGCATGATGCCCTTGTCGGCGATGTCGGCGGCCAGCTCGGGCGGGGTCGCTTCCAGCGCGACCTTCACGGCCTCGACGATCTGAACCACCGGCTCGGACAGGGCCTCGGCCGCCTGACGTTCCGAAATGCGCACCTCGCGCGGCACGCCCTGCATCAGGTCGCGGCCCTTGACCTCAATGAACAGGCCCTCGCCATCCGGCGGCATGCGGGCGGTGCCGATGTCCTTCTTGATCCGCTCGGCGGTGGTCTCGCCGATCAGGAGGTTATGGTTGCGGCGCATGTAGCTGATGATGGAGTCGTCCATCTTGTCGCCGCCGACGCGGACGCTGCGCGAATAGACAATGCCCGACAACGACAGCACGGCCACCTCGGTCGTGCCGCCGCCGATGTCGACCACCATCGAGCCCTGGGGCTCATGGATCGGCAGACCGGCGCCGCTGGCCGCGGCCATGGGCTCGTCGATCAGGCCGACGCGGCGGGCGCCGGCGTTCAGGCAGCTGTCATTGATAGCGCGGCGTTCGACCGCCGTGGCGCCCGAGGGCACGCACACGATCACCTTGGGGTTCACAAAGCCCTTGCGGTTGTGAACCTTCCTGATGAAGTACTTGATCATCTCCTCGGCGACTTCGAAGTCGGCGATGACCCCGTCGCGCATCGGGCGGATGGCTTCGATGTGGCCGGGCGTCCGGCCCAGCATCTGCTTGGCCTCAATGCCCACGGCGTGGACGATCTTGCGGCCGCCGACATTGCGCAGCGCCACAACGGAGGGCTCGTTGAGCACGATGCCCTTGCCCTTCTGATAGATCAGGCAGTTGGCGGTGCCCAGGTCGATGGCGATGTCATTGGAGATAGCGCCAAACAGGGAAAAGCTCATGGGGGTCGGTACCGTGCGGGAGGCCAGAAGCGAAGCGATCAGCCGACCCCAGCAACGCCCCCACGATGCGGGACCCCTCATCCGAGATGTCCGGCGACCTGATCGTGATCACTGCGACCGACTGTCGCCGGTTTGCCCGTCCCCGCCCCTCATGGCAAGTGCGCGCACCGCCTGAATCCGGGCTTTGCCGCGCATATTCAGGCCGGGGTCCAGCCAAGCGCTGATTCCCCACGATAAAGCCACTCCGCCTCGGCCGAATGCGCGCCGTCGGCGGTCTGCAGAATCAGCGGCGGCAGCAGGGTGACGGGCCCGTTTGACGCCTTGGTGGCTCGCACCAACACGCGAGTCGCCGCCCGATCGGGTCGGGCGTGAACAGGGCGGATTCGCAAATCGCCCATGGTCCCGCCCCATCCGGCCAGAATGTCGGCCAGCCGGTCGGCGCGGTGGATGATGACGGCCTGGCCTCCCTCCCGTAGCGATCGCCTCAGATAGGCCAGCCATGCGCCAAGTCCGTCCTCGGCCATCCAGGCGCCGGCGCGGCTGGCGTCCGGCGTCCGCATCGCGCCTGGGTCGTCGAAGAACGGCGGATTGGCCACGGCCCAGTCGAAGGCGGCGCCCGGCGTCGGGGCGGGCCGGTCGGCGATG
This sequence comes from uncultured Brevundimonas sp., assembly GCA_963977325.1. Lineage (GTDB taxonomy): Bacteria > Pseudomonadota > Alphaproteobacteria > Caulobacterales > Caulobacteraceae > Brevundimonas. Next base: position 2,909 of record CAXBPJ010000156.1, read on the forward strand.
GCCCCCGCGACTACCCCCGCCCGGTCGCCCAGGGCGTTCAGCTCCAGGTTCATCCGCGCCAGCACCACGGCCGCCGGATCCCGCTCCAGCCCGGTCAGGATGACGCCCGGCCGCCGCACAGCCACCTGGCATAGCACCGCCCCCGGCCCGCAGCCGACGTCCAGCACCCGCTGACCCGGCACCGCCTCCACGGCCGCCGCCAGCAGGGCCGCGTCCATGCCGGCGCGATAGCCCCGCACGGCCTGGCGCAGCCGCACCCGTCCGTCCAGCAGGCCGTCCTCGCGCCAGTTGGTGTCGCCGCTCCCGGTCATCTCCGTGCGTCAATCCCCGACTAAGTCGTCCTCACCATTGTGCCCCGCCGCGCCGTCGGGCAAGGAGCGCGCAATCTTCCTTTGCACGGATCGACGTTTGCCGCTCGCCCCCCGCCCCGCTCCGGAGCCGCGCCCAGCGGGAGACGTCGAGGCCTTGATCCGCCTCGCCGCCGAGGACATGGCGCGCGTGGACGCCCTGATCGTCGAGCGCATGCAGTCCGACGTCCCGGTCATCCCGATGCTGGCCGAACACCTGGTTCAGGCGGGCGGCAAGCGGCTGCGGCCCCTGCTGACGCTGGCGGCGGCCCGCGCCGTCGGCGGGTCGATCGAGGCGCCGTTGCGCCTGGCCGCGGCGGTCGAATTCATCCACACCGCCACCCTGCTGCACGACGACGTGGTCGATGGCTCCAACCTGAGGCGCGGCAAGGTCGCGGCGCATCTGATCTGGGGCGCGCCCTCCAGCGTGCTGGTCGGCGACTTCCTGTTCGCCCGCGCCTTCGAACTGATGGTCGAGACCGGCCAGATGCGGGCCCTCGCCGTCTTGGCCCGCGCCTCGGGCGTGATCTCCGAGGGCGAGGTGCTGCAGCTGACCCGCGCCCATGATTTGAACCTGGATCAGGACACCTATCTCCAGATCATTCGCGCCAAGACCGCCGAGCTGTTCGCCGCCGCCGCCGAGTCCGGCGCGATCGGCGCCGGCGCGACCGAGCCCCAGGTCGAGGCCCTGCGCGACTATGGCCTGAACCTCGGCCTGGCCTTCCAGCTGGCCGACGACGCCCTCGATTACGCCGGCGAGACCGGCGCCCTGGGCAAAAACGCCGGGGACGACTTCGCCGAGGGCAAGGTGACGCTGCCGCTGCTGCTCGCCATCCAGCGGACACGGGGCCGCGAGGACGCCTTCTGGACCCGGGCCATCGAACAGGGCCAGCGTGCGGACGACGATTTCGCCCGCGCCCGCCAACTGGTCATCGGCTCCGGCGCCCTGGCCGCCACCCTGGAAACCGCCGGCGCCTACGCCGACACGGCCAAGGCCAGCCTCGCCGTCCTGCCCGACAGCGACTGGACGCAAGGCCTGGCGGCGCTGGCCGACTTCGCGGTCAGCCGGGCGGCCTGAGCATTTCCCTCCCCTGCGGGGGAGGGTGGTCGCGCAGCGACCGGGTGGGGGCGCTCCTAAATCTCTTTTTTCGCCGGCGCGCTAATCTCGAGAGCGGCCCCACCCGTCGTCGCTCCGCGCCGACTGCCCTCCCCTGCGCGGGGAGGGAGAAATCTCACCTCAAGCTCGCACAGAACCGCTGGATGCGCCCGCAGGCCTCGCTCAGCACGTCCTCACCGGTGGCGTAGCTGACGCGGAAATAGGGGCTCAACCCAAACGCCGAGCCCTGCACCACCGCCACGCCCTCGGCATCCAACAGTTCCTTGGCGAACACGTCGTCATCCGAGATCACCGCGCCGCCCGGGGTCGTCTTGCCGATCAGCCCCTCGATCGAGGGATAGACGTAGAAGGCGCCCTCCGGCGTCGCGCAGCGCACGCCCTCGGCCTGATTCAGCATCGACACCACCAGGTCGCGACGCCGCTCGAAATGGCCGGCGCGTTCGGCAATGAAGTCCTGCGGCCCGTTCAGCGCTTCGACCGCCGCCCACTGGCTGATCGACGACG
>CAXBPJ010000157.1:0-4870 GCA_963977325.1 uncultured Brevundimonas sp.
GGGCATGGACGCCGCGACCCTGGAGCGGATCTTCGAGCCCTTCTTCACCACCAAGGGCGTGGGCAAGGGCACAGGGCTGGGCCTCAGCCAGGTTTACGGTTTCGCGCGCCAAACCGGCGGCGGGGTGAAGGTCGAAAGCACGCCGGGCGAAGGCACGCGCATCACCCTGTATCTGCCCCAGCTGCGCCGGTTGAGCCGCCGGGACGGCGACGCGGGCGCCACGACCGGCGCCGGCCCCGCCCCGGGCGCCCGTCTGCTGCTGGTCGAGGACGATCCGGCGGTGTCGGAAGTGGCGGACAGCCTGCTGAAGGAGATGGGTCTGGACGTCACCACCGCCGCCAGCGGGCCCCAGGCGATCCAGAAGCTGGAGGCCGAAGACTTCGACATCATGCTCAGCGACGTGGTGATGCCCGGCGGGATGACGGGGATCGAACTGGCCGGCGCGGCCCACGCGCGCTGGCCGGCCATGCGGATCATCCTGGCCTCGGGCTATGCCGGCGACGACGTCGATTCCGCCCTTGCCGCCTCCCCCTGGCCCTTCCTGAAGAAGCCATATTCCGCTGCGGAGTTGGCCCAGATTCTCCAGGTCAAGATTCCGGATTGAGCCGCTTGCATTTCACGGAAGCCCGCCTACCTTTGGTGCGATTTATGCTCAAAGATAGCATAAGTCGTCAGGCCCAGGACGAGGGCCGTCTGAGGGAGGTCAGCCATGGCCTATGGTGAGTTTCCGGGTCTTGATGCTGATGTCGCGCGATCGACCGCTGCGGCATGGGGCAAGGTCAAGGGCCAGGTCACGCCGCTGGAGTGGAGCCTGCACGCCCCCCTGATCGCCGAGATCAACGCCCTGAAGCGACAACGCGACGCGGTCATCCTGGCGCACAATTACATGACCCCCGAGATCTTCCATGGCGTCGGGGATTTCGTCGGCGACAGCCTGGCGCTGGCCAAGGAGGCCGCTCGCGCGGACGCGAGGGTCATCGTGCAGGCCGGGGTTCACTTCATGGCCGAAACCTCGAAAATCCTGTCACCCGACAAGACGGTGCTGATCCCCGATCCGCTGGCCGGCTGCTCGCTGGCGTCGTCGATCACCGGCGCGGATGTCCGGCTGATCAAGCAGCGCCATCCCGGACTGCCGGTGGTCACCTATGTGAACACCACCGCAGACGTGAAGGCCGAGACCGACATCTGCTGCACCTCGGCCAATGCGGTGCAGGTGGTCGAGCACGCGGCCCGTCAGTGGGGCGTCGATCGCGTCATCCTGATCCCGGACGAGTATCTGGCGCGAAACGTGGCGGCCCAGACCGACATCGGCATCATCGCCTGGCAGGGCCACTGCGAGGTTCACGAGCGCTTCGACGCCGCCGACATCGCCGAGATGCGCGCGGCCTATCCCGGCGCGGAAATCCTCGCCCACCCGGAGTGCCCCGAAGAGGTGCTGAACGCCGCCGATTTCGCCGGTTCCACCGCCGCCATGGCAGATTATGTCGAGACGCGGCGTCCGAAACAGGTCGTGCTGATCACCGAATGCTCCATGGCGTCGAACGTGGCTGGGGACGTCGAGGGCGTCGAGTTCATCGGTCCGTGCAACCTGTGCCCGCACATGAAGCGGATAACCTTGACCAACATCCGCGACGCCCTGCTGCATATGCAGTTCGAGGTCACGGTGCCCGACGACATCGCCGAGCGTGCCCGCCAGGCCGTCCAGCGCATGGTCGATCTGCCCCCACCCGTCATTCCGGCGCGCTATGATCTGGTCCGCGCACGCGGCCACAGCGTGCAGGTGGAGCTGATCTGAGCATGACCGAAACCCGCCCGCGCGGCCCGTGGGACCTTGAGCCCCTTCCGGCGACATCGGCCGATGCGGATGCACCGCGCGAGCGCGAGGCGCCGCGCCAGAGCCCGGTCATGGCGATCCTGTCCAGCGTGGCCCTGGCCGGGCTGATCTGGTTCCTGTCCGGCGAATGGCTGTTCGCGCTCGCCGCCGTCGTGGGGGTTGTGGTTCACGAATACGGGCACGTCCTGGCCATGAACCGCTTCGGCATGGGGCCGGCGCGCATTCACATCGTGCCTTTTTTGGGCGGTCTGGCCTGGCCCGCGCGCGCCGAGAAGACCGAGTGGGAGGGGGTGTTGGTGTCCCTGGCCGGGCCGGCGTTCGGCCTTTTGGCCTGTATTCCCTTCGTCGCCGGCTACTACGCGACCGGCGACCAGACCTGGGTGCTGGCCGCCGCCCTGATCGCGCTGATCAATCTGGTGAACCTGGCCCCGGCTCCGCCGCTGGACGGCTCGAAGGCCTTGGGACCGGTGCTGGCGCGCGTTCATCCGATGCTGGAGAAGGCCGGACTGGTGCTGATCGGGGCTCTCGTCGTGTGGTGGGGGCTGACCACCGGGCGGCTGATCCTGGTGATCTTCTTGAGCCTGTCGCTGATCGGCTATCTGCGCCAGCGCGGATGGCGGCCGCCGGCCGGCAAGCTGACCGGGCGCGAGAGCCTGATGAGCCTGGGCCTGTTCCTCGGGACGGCCGCGCTGTGCGTGGCGGCGCTGATCGGGGTGATGCTGCCGGTCACGGGGTCGGTCGCCGGCGCGCTGGATTTCGGCGCGCGGTTCCTCGACGGCCCGCTGATCGTCGGCGGTGGCCTGGCGGGGCTGTCGGCGGCGCTGGAGTGCGCGCCGCGCAAGGCTCTGCTGATCACGCCGGCGCCGCTGCTGGACGCCTGTTCCTCGGCCTGGGCCCAAGGCGGCATGGCGGCGGCGCTGGCGGAGCACGACACCCCTGCCCTGCATGCCGCTGACACAGTGGCCGCCGGCGCCGGTCTGGTCGACGGCGTGGCCGCGCGCGCCCTGACCGATCGCGGCGCTGAAACAGTGGAGTGGCTGGCCGGGTTGGGTGCGCCGTTTGACCGCGACGCGGACGGTGGCTTCGCCGTCAGCCGCGAGGCGGCCCACACCATGGCCCGGGTCGCCCGGGTGGGCGGAGACGGGGCCGGCCGCGCCATCCTGTCCGCCCTGGTCGTCGCGGCGCGCGTCGCCGATCACCTGGACATCTGGGAAGATGCCCGACTGCTGGCGCTGATCCGCGCCGAGACCGGCGGTGTCGCCGGGGCGGTGGTCGAGCGCGCGGGGCGGCGTATGGAAATCCTCGCCCCCGCCGTCATCCTCGCCACCGGCGGCATCGGCGGCCTTTACGCCGTCACCACCACCCCCGCCGCGCTGAAGGGCGAGGGTTTGGCCATGGCGCAGGCTGCCGGCGCCGACATCGTCGATCCCGAGTTCGTGCAGTTCCACCCCACCGCCCTCGACATCGGTTGCGATCCCGCCCCTCTCGCCACCGAGGCCCTACGCGGCGAGGGCGCGCGTCTGATCGACCGCGACGGCCGGTTCCTGCTCGGCCCCGCCCTCGACGCCGACCTCGCCCCGCGCGATCAGGTCGCCCGCGCCGTCCACCACGCCCTGGCCCAGGGCCGCGGCGCCTTTCTCGACACCCGGAAGTCCATCGGCGACCGGGTCGCCCGCGACTTCCCCGCCCTGTTCGCCGCCGCCATGTCGGCCGGCATCGATCCGCGCGTTTCGCCCCTGCCCGTCGCCCCGGCGGCCCACTATCACATGGGCGGTATCGCGGCGGACGCCGACGGCCGTACCCCCATCCCCGGCCTGTTCGCGGTCGGGGAATGCGCCGCCACGGGGGTCCACGGCGCCAACCGCCTGGCCTCCAATTCCCTGCTGGAAGCCGCCGCCTTCGGCCGTCGCGCCGGACGCGCCGCCGCCGCTGAAATCGCGCCGCGACACAGCGTCCTTCTTGCGCCGATCATCGGCGCCGACCTGCCGCCCGCCGGCTTGACCGAGCTCAGGCAGGCGATGAGCCGCTGGGCCGGGGTCGAGCGGGACGCCGAGGGCCTGACCGGGCTTCTCGCCCTTATTGATCGGCTGGAGGCAGGGTCTCCGGACGCGTCCGCTCTGATCGCCGCCCGGATGATCGCCCAAGCGGCCCTCGACCGCCACGAGAGCCGGGGCGGCCATTACCGCTCGGACTTTCCCGCGACTGATGTCGAGGCGCACCATACCCGCCTGCCGGGCGCGCCCCTTTCTGCTGCTTCCGAAAAGACTGCTGCATGAGCCTGCCCGACCTGCTGATCGAGCCCGTGGTGAGGATGGCGTTGGCCGAGGACCTGGGCCGGGCCGGAGACGTCACCGCCGCCCTGATCCCCGCTGACACCCGCTGGACCGCCCAGGCGGCGGCGCGCAAGGCGGGAGTGGTCGCGGGCCTCGATTGCGTGCGCCTCGCCGTTCGCGCTCTCGATCCTGCAGCCGAGATCGCCCTTGAGGTTGCCGACGGCGATGTGGTCGAGGCCGGCGCGATCCTGGCCCGGATCACCGCAAACGCCCGCGCGCTGCTGTCCGCCGAGCGGACGGCGCTGAACCTGCTGGGCCACCTGTCGGGCGTCGCCACCCTGACCCGCGCCTATGTCGAGGCCGTCGCCGGGACCGGCGCGCGCATCGCTGACACCAGGAAGACCACGCCGGGGCTGCGCGCCCTGGAGAAATACGCCGTGGCCATGGGCGGCGGGCTGAACCACCGGTTCGGGCTGGATGACGCCATCCTGATCAAGGACAACCACATCGCCGTCTGCGGCGGGGTGCGGCAGGCCGTGGCCCGCGCCCGCGCCCATGCGGGTCATCTGATGAAGATCGAGGTCGAGATCGACCGCCTGGATCAGCTGGACGACGCTTTGGCCGAGGGACCGGACGTGGTCATGCTGGACAACTTCAGCCTCGACGACCTGAGGGCCGCCGTCGCCCGGACCGCCGGCCGCGCCGTGCTGGAGGCGTCAGGCGGAGTCAGCCTTCAGACCGTGCGCGCCATCGCCGAGACCGG
>CAXBPJ010000158.1:0-4832 GCA_963977325.1 uncultured Brevundimonas sp.
GCGTCGGGAACGGCCAAGCCTGGCTGACGTTGACGAGGTTCGACTCCACCGACGACTTCCAGGACCGCTCCGCGCATGACCCACGACGACCCCCACTCTCGCGCCACCGATCCCGTGCATCAGGGCCAGCCGGTCGAAGCCCAGTACGTGCGCGGCGGACGCAAGGGCAATCGCATCCTGATCCTGCTGGTCATCTCGGTCGCACTGGCCGCCGCCGCCCTGTTGGGATTCTGGGCGCTGACCCAGGGCGGCATGGCCGAAACTGAGAATACTCCCGCCGGTCAGGCCGAGGTCGCCGGCGAGTTCGAAGGCGACGCTCTGTCACCGCCATCGGCCGATGCGCCGACCACGCCCGAAGGCAAGCCCACCAACCCTCCGACGGGCGAGTCACCCAATGTGAACGCCCCCGTTGAGACGCCGCCGGCCGGCTGACCAGCCCGTTTGACCTCGGCGAGCGCCCGAAGCTTCGGCGTCGGGCGCTTTGTCACGTCTGGCTCTATCGCGAAAATGACGATTGCGCATCGTCCCGTCCTGGGATAGCCATTGGAAGCGCTTCCATACGGCGGGTTCCAACCTGCCGGTTCGGACGCGCGCAAAACAGGGACGTACGGGCGACATGATCCGTACGCCGGGGAAACATTCGGGGGAGGGACCTCATGCGTCGACCAGTCTTGGATCGCGCCGTGCTCAAGAGCGGAGGCGCGCGTGCTGTCGTCCTGTGTTCGACCGTCTCCGCCCTGGCCATCGTCGCGGCCCTTCCGGCGGCCGCCGTCGCGCAGGAGGCCGCCGCGCCGCCACCCCAGGACGACGACGCGACTGAACTCGAAGAGATCGTGGTCACCGGTATTCGCAGGGGCCTGGCCGACTCGATCAGCCTGAAGCGCAACGAGACCTCCATTGTGGAAGCCGTCTCGGCCGAGGACATCGGCAAGCTGCCCGACGTGTCCATCGCAGAATCTATCGCCCGCCTGCCCGGTCTCGCCGCCCAGCGGGTCAACGGTCGCGCCCAGGTCATCTCGATCCGGGGCCTGGCCCCCGACTTCACCACCACCCTGCTGAACGGACGCCAGCAGGCCTCATCCGGCGACAACCGGGCGGTGGAATTCGACCAGTATCCGTCCGAGCTGCTCAGCGGCGTCGTCATCTACAAGACCCCCGACGCGGCCCTGTCGGGCTTTGGCCTGTCGGGTACGGCCGACCTGCGCACCGTGCGGCCGCTGGACTTCGGCGAGCGGGCCATCGCCCTGAATGTCCGAGGCGAGTGGTTGGAAGACGGCGACCTCAACGCCGATGTGGATTCGTCCGGCGCGCGCTATTCGGCCAGCTACATCGACCAGTTCGCGGACGGCACGATCGGGCTGGCGCTGGGTTGGGCCCATCTCGATTCCCCGTCCCAAGCCCGCCAGTACAAGGCCTATGGTTATGAATCGTTCGGCGGGGTCTGTGAGCCGGACACCAATCCGACCTGTTCACCCGACTCGGTCACCCCGGACTCGGCCAATGACGCCCTGCTGCTGAACGGCCAGGAAATCTTCGCCACCTCGCGCGTCAACACCCGCGACGCCTTTATCGGCATCCTGCAGTGGCGGCCGAACGAACGCTGGGAATCGGTGCTCGACCTCTACTATTCGAAATTCGACCAGGAAGAGGTCCGACGCGGCGCGCAGTGGTTCTCCAACGCCTGGGCCGACGGCGCGTCCTTCACCGACGTGGAGACCGAAGATCGCGGGGGCTCGCTGTTTGGTCAGAGCGGCGTGGTCAACAACGCCGTGCCGATCATCCGCAATGACCTCAATCTGCGTGAGGACGAGCTGTTCTCGGCCGGCCTGAACAACCAGTTCGAGCTGGACGAGCGCACCCGTCTGATCGCCGATCTGTCCTATTCGACCAATGAGCGTCGCGAGCAGATTCTCGAGACCTATGCCGGTTACGGGCTGGGCGCGGGCGGTGTGACGGGCGCGACGCCCAACGTCGGCCGCACCTTCGACGACATCAGCTTCGGCCTGTCGGACGATGGCTATCCGACCTATTCCGAAGGCCTCGACTACGCCGACGCCAGTCAGGTGTCGCTGGGCGACCGCGCCCCCTGGGGCGGCTGGGCCCACGACGGAGCGATCCGCTTCCCCGATGTCGAGGAGTCGATCTATTCGGTCGATCTGCGCGCGGAACGCTATTTCGACGGACCGATCACCACCGTCACGGCCGGCGTCAATCTGGCCAACCGCGACAAGATCAAGCGGGTCGATGATTTCGACCTGTTCCTGAAGAACGGCCGCCAGTAGGTGCTGGTCGATTCGCAATACCTGGTCGATCCGACCTCGCTCGACTTCGCCGGCTTCGGGGAGGTGCTGAGCTACGATCTACGCGAAGCGCTGGACGTCTATTGGGATCGCGCGCCGATCCTCGACGCCAACTTCTACGACAAGAACTGGGACATCGAGGAAGAGGTCGTCACCTGGTTCGCCAAGGCCGACTTCGAGTGGGGTGACTTCCGAGGCAACTTCGGCCTGCAGATCGTCGATCAGACCCAGGAATCGACCGGCGTCATCATCAACGGGCTGGAGCCCGGCCAGCCGATCGTTCCGGTCTCGATCACCGATGGCGACAGCTACATCGACACCCTGCCCAGCCTGAACGTCATCTACGACATCGGCGGCGGTCACCGCGTCCGCTTCGCGGCGGCCAAGACCATGGCCCGGCCGCGCATGGACGAGATGCGGGCCAATGTCGTCCCCGGCTTCAACTCGCTGGTCTGCACCGGTCAGCCCTGCGTGCCCGGTCAGACGGTCAACCCGTGGTCGGCGTCGGGTGGAAATCCGAACTTGGAGCCCTGGCGGGCCACGGCCTACGACCTCGCCTATGAATGGTACGTCGATCCGACGACCTATCTGTCGGTGGCGGTCTTCTATAAGGACCTCGAAACCTACATCTATAATCAGACCACCGAATTCGACTTCTCGGGCATCCCCTTACCCAGCACGGCCAGCGCCATTCCCGACGGCGTGATCATCAGTCCGATCGGCTCGATCACCCTGCCGGTCAACGGGAACGGCGGCTCGGTCGAGGGTCTGGAAGTTTCCGGCGCGCTGAACTTCGGCACCCTGTGGGAGCCGCTGGACGGCCTGGGCCTGATCGGCTCGGTGTCGCTGACAGAGTCGGACTTGAATCCGAGCAACGACCCCAATGCGCCGGTGCGCATCCCGGGCCTATCGGGCATGGTCTACAACATCACCGGCTATTTCGAGCGCGGCGGTTTCCAGGCCCGCATCTCGAAGCGCTTCCGCGAGGCCTTCAAGGGCGAGGTGGTTCAGCTGTTCGCCACGCGCGGCCAGACCGAGATCCTCGACGATGAGCAGGTCGACGCCCAGATCGGCTACACCTTCCAGGAAGGCCCGATGGAGGGGCTGGGTCTGCTGTTCCAGGTCAACAATCTAACCAACTCGCCGTATCGCACCCGTCTGGGCGTGGACGGCGGCGGCACCACAACGGCCGACGGCGGCTATCTACCTGAAACCTATGAGGAATACGGTCGCCAATTCCTGTTCGGGATCAACTACCGCTTCTGACGCGGCTCGATCCGACGACCGCTCGCCGCCGGCCGCAAGGTCGATCGCCCACGCCTGCCCGTTCGACGTTGAGTGAAAGAGATCGCCCCATGACCCTTCGCAAGATGAAGCTGTTCATCCCGATGCTGGCCCTGGCGGCGGCCTGCGCGGGCATGCCGCAGACAGATGGGGGCCGCTACGCCGACCTGGACGGCTCGGACTGGCCGGCCCTGACCTCGCCCATGCCGCTGGATCCGGCGATGGAGGCGCGGATCGGTCAGATCGTGGCGGGCATGACCCTGGCCCAGAAGGTCGGCCAGATGACCCAGCCGGACGTGCGCAACATCACGCCGGATCAGGTGCGCGAGTTCTACATCGGCTCGGTGCTGAACGGCGGCGGGGCCTGGCCGAACATGGAGAAGGACGCCTCGGTCGCCGAATGGGCGGCGCTTTCGGCGGCATTCCACGACGCCGCCCTGCGAACCGACATGCCGGTTAAGATCCCGCTGATCTGGGGCACCGACGCCGTCCACGGCCACAACAATGTGCGCGGCGCCACCATGTTTCCGCACAACATCGGCCTGGGCGCCGCCAATGATCCGGCCCTGGTCGAGCGCATCGGCCGGGCCACCGCCCAGCAGGTCCGAGCCACCGGCATAAGCTGGGTTTTCGCCCCCACCCTGGCGGTCGGTCAGGACCGTCGCTGGGGCCGCACCTATGAGAGCTATTCCTCGGATCCGCAGCTGGTCGCCCGCTATGGCGAGGCGCTGGTCCGAGGGCTTCAGGGCGACCTTACCGGCGACGGCGACGTGGTCGCCACCGCCAAGCACTATCTGGGCGACGGCGGCACCTTCCAGGGCGTCGACCAGGGCGAGAACCGCGCCACCCGCGCCGAGATGATCACCACCCACGGCGCCGGCTATTACACGGCATTGGACGCGGGCGTTCAGACCGTCATGGCCACCTACAACAGCTGGAACGACGTGGCCACCGGCGACAATCACGGCAAGCTGCACGGCGACCGCTACGTGCTGACCGAGGTGCTCAAGGATCGGCTCGACTTCACCGGCTTCGTGGTCTCGGACTGGAATGGCATCGAGCAGGTCCAGGGCTGCGACAAGACCCGCTGCGCCCAGGCCATCAACGCCGGCATCGATATGATCATGGTGCCCGAGGACTGGCGCGCCTTCATCACCAACACCGTCGCCGATGTCGAGGCGGGGCGCATCCCGATGGCGCGCATCGACGACGCCGTCACCCGCATCCTGCGCGTCAAGATGCGGGCCG
>CAXBPJ010000159.1:0-4824 GCA_963977325.1 uncultured Brevundimonas sp.
CGTGGTGGTGACGCCGAGCAGAACGCCGACGCCCTGACGGCGCTGCTGGGGGGGGCTCCGGGCGCCTATCGCGACATCGTGCTGTTGAACGCCGCCGCCGCCCTGGTCGTCGGCGACCGGGTCGGGACATTGCGTGAGGGCGCAGAGATGGCCGCCGTCGCCATCGATGACGGTCGGGCCGCCCAGGCGCTGGCGCGGCTGGTTGAGGCGACCAACACGCCGATCGAGGCCGACCCCGAATGACCGATATCCTCGACCGCATCGCCGCCTACAAGCGCGCGGAGGTGGCGGCGCGAAAGGCCGCGACGGCTCGCGCCGAGATCGAGGCGCGGGCAAAGGCGGCCCCGGCGCAGCGCGGGTTTCGCCAGGCCCTGCTGGACGCATCGGACGCCGGCCGGCCCGCTCTGATCGCCGAGATCAAGAAGGCCAGCCCGTCCAAGGGCCTGATCCGCCCCGACTTCGATCCGCCGGCGCTGGCGAAGGCCTATGAGCGCGGCGGCGCGACCTGCCTGTCGGTGCTGACCGACGGCCCCAGCTTTCAGGGCGACGACGCCTATCTGGGCCAAGCGCGGGCGGCGACCGCCCTGCCCTGCCTGAGGAAGGATTTCCTGGTCGATCCCTGGCAGGTGGCCGAGAGCCGCGCTCTGGGCGCCGATTGCATCCTGGTGATCCTGGCCATGGTCGACGACGCCCTGGCCGCCGACCTGATGGCCGAGGCCGAGCGCTGGGGCATGGACGCCTTGGTCGAGACCCACGACGAGGCCGAGATGGCTCGCGCCTGCGCGCTGGGCGCCGATCTGGTAGGCATCAACAACCGCAGCCTTCGCACCTTCGCGGTCGATCTTGAGACCACCGAGCGCCTGGCCATTCTCAGCCCGGTCCGCGCCGTGCTTGTGGCCGAAAGCGGCATCTTCACCCCCGATGACGTGGCCCGCGTCTCCGCCGCCCACGCCCAGGCCATCCTGGTCGGTGAGAGCCTCATGCGGCAGGACGATGTCGAGGCGGCGACGCGGACGCTTTTGGGCTAAAACCCAGCTCCGCCGTTAAGTTGACATTAGCGAAGAACACTTACAGAACATCGCCTATCGGTTCACGGCTTGTTCGCGGATGATTCCCGCTTCGGGCCAGCGGAGGCGCGCCATGCTCACCCGGAAGCAGCACGAGCTGCTGATGTTCATCCACGAGCGGATCAAGGAGACGGGCGTGTCTCCCTCCTTCGACGAGATGAAGGAAGCGCTGGACCTGGCGTCCAAGTCGGGGATCCACCGGCTGATCACGGCGCTGGAGGAGCGGGGTTTCATCCGGCGGCTGGCCCATCGGGCGCGGGCGCTGGAGGTGCTGAAGCTGCCCGACCAGGCCACGGCGGGCGCCCCGCGCGGCCGGACCGGGTTCAAGCCGGGGGTGATCGAGGGCGGAAGGCCCGCCTCACCCGAACCGGCCAACGACACCCGCGAACTGCCGCTGCTGGGCAAGATCGCCGCCGGCACGCCGATCGCCGCCATCCAGCACGAGCAGGACCGGCTGATGGTGCCCGCCTCCATGCTGGGCGGCGGCGAACACTATGTGCTGGAGATCGAGGGCGACTCCATGATCGAGGCCGGCATTCTGGACGGCGACCTGGTGGTCATCCGCCGGGGCGACACGGCCACTTCGGGCGAGATCGTTGTTGCCCTGGTCGAAGGCGAGGAAGCGACCCTGAAGCGGCTACGCAAAAAGGGCGGCTCGATCGCGCTGGAGCCCGCCAACCGCCACTATGAGACCCGCATCTTCGGACCCGACCAGGTCGAGGTTCAGGGCAAGCTGGTCGGCCTCATGCGGCGCTATCACTGACGGGGTGTGCGCTTGCGACCGAGCATGCGGCGCCGGTGCGGCTACATTGCTAGGAGCAGGCAGGCTTCCCAACCGCCGACTACGCCCATAAGAGCGCCCAGCCTTATCGCGGTCCCGTTCCAGCGTCCCTCGTGCCATCCGGCCCGAAAGCCCCGCATCAGCTGATCGCGTCGCCACATCAGTAGGCCCTTGTGTCCGACACCAGCGCCCATACCGGCAGATGGAGTTCGGCGGTGGCGGCGGCGATCTGGCAGCTGTCGAGATGGGCCCGTCCTGCCTCGGCCCGGCGCACTTCTTCTGGCGTGATCTCGAGGATGCGGGCGATGGCGTCCAGGCTCATGCCCCGATCCTCGCGCCAGCGCTTAAGCCGCGCGCCGACAGCCGCGTCCGTGGGGTCCACACCCGGAAAGCCCAGAACCGAGCCCATAGCCTGTCCTCCCTCAAAAAGGACCGCGCCGGCGTTTGGCCGTGTCGCGATGGTATGAAGGCAGGAAGCGGCGGGGAGGGCAAGCCGCGACGTGAACAGTGAGTAGTGAGTCGTGAGTAGCCGGATGGCGTGAATTCGACCCCACGACTCACTAATCACTCCTCACCCCTTACCCCATCAGCTGACGGAACCGATCGAAGAGGTAGAGGCTGTCGGTCGGGCCGGGCGAGGCCTCCGGGTGGTGCTGAACGCTGAACACCGGCCGGTCCTTCAGCGCGATGCCGCAATTGGTGCCGTCGAACAGGCTGACGTGGGTCTCCTGGACGGCGTCGGGCAGGCTGTCGCGATCGACGGTGAAGCCGTGGTTCATCGACACAATCTCGACCTTGCCGGTGGTCAGATCCTTGACCGGGTGATTGGCGCCGTGGTGGCCCTGATTCATCTTCACGGTCTTCGCCCCCAGCGCCAGCGCCAGCATCTGGTGGCCCAGGCAGATGCCCATCAGGGGCTTGCCGCTGTCGATCAGCTTGCGGATTTCCGGCACGGCGTATTCGCCGGTGGCGGCCGGATCGCCCGGGCCGTTGGACAGCACCACGCCGTCGGGATTTCTCGCCAGCACCTCTTCCGCCGTGGTCGAGGCGGGCACCACGGTGATCTTCGCACCCGTAGAGGCCAGGGCGCGCAGGATGTTGCGCTTTACCCCATAGTCGATGACCACCACCGACTTGCCGGCGGCATCCACGCGCGGATAGCCCTCGGGCCAGTCCCAGACGCCTTCGTCCCAGTCGAAGGCCTGGAGAGTCGAGGCGTCGCGGGCGAGGTCGAGACCGACCAGACCGGTCCAGGCCCGGGCCTTGGCGACCAGGGCCTCCAGGTCGAAGCGCCCCTCCGGATCATGGGCGATCACCGCATGCGGCGCGCCGTTGTCGCGGATGGCGGCGGTGAGCGCCCGGGTATCGACCCCGGCCAGACCGACCACGCCGCGCCGCGTCATCCAGCCGTCGAGGGTTCCGCCCTCGCCCGGCGTGGCGCGCCAGTTTGCCGGATCGGGGGGGACATCGCGGAAGATCGCGCCGCGCGCCGCCGTCTCGGAGCCGCCGCCCATCTGCTCCACATCCTCGACGTTCACCCCGACATTGCCGATGTGGGGAAAGGTGAAGGCCAGGATCTGGCTCATGTAGCTGGGGTCGGTCAGGATTTCCTGATAGCCGGTCATGGCGGTGTTGAAGACCACCTCGCCCAGGGCCTCGCCGGTCGCGCCGCAGCCGACGCCCTGCAGCACCGTGCCGTCGGCCAGGGCCAGAACGCCGGTGACGCCTTTCAGAAGCTCAGTCATGGCGCTCTCCTAGAACAACAATCCGGCGGGCAAACGGCGGCGTGACTATAGAGGGACGGGACCGGGGTCAACGGCGGGCGGCGCCTGACGCCGAACCCACAGCCAGGCCAGGGCGCACAGGGTGAAGAAGCCGAGCGTCGGCCAGACATAGCCGGTCGAGGCCGCGACCACCGCCGCCATCGAAAACACCAGACCGGCCAGGGCCAGCAGCCGCCAGCGCACCTCGGTCGAGGCCTTCCACAGACCGACGGCGCAAAGCGCATAGAGGGTCAGGCACAGGACCGAGGTGACGCCGACCAGCACGCCGAACTGCTCGCCGAGGGTCGGCTGGACGCTGATCAGGGCCAGCAAAGTCATGACCGCGCCGTTGATCAGCGGATTGGACAAGGGCCGCCCCCGTCCGCCGCCGAACCAGCGCGGGGCCCAACCCTTCTCCGCCGCGCGGCGCGCGGTCTCGCCGCCCATCATGGTCCAGCCGGTGACCGTGCCCAGCACCTTGATCACCGCGCAGGCGGCGACCAGGCCAGCGATGGAGGCGCCGAATACGCGCGCGGCCAGGTCGGCGTAGGGGCTGGTCGACAGGGCCAGGCGCTCGGCCGGGATGACCCCGAACACCGCCACGCAGGCGGCGATGTAGACGACCAGGGCCAGACCCACCCCCGCGACCGTGGCGCGGCCGACGTCGCGGGCGGGATCGCGGACCTGACGCGACAGCACCGCCGCGCTCTCCAGACCCAGGAAGGCCCAGAAGATGATGGCCAGCGACGGCGGCACGCTTTGGGCCAGGCTGAGGCCCTCCGGGCTCCAGCTGTCGGCGAAGGTCTGGGGCCTGAAGGCGACGCCGGCCGCCGCGACGGCGATCAGGATGGGCAGCAGGCCGACGATCAGGGCTGCGGCGCCCAGTCGCGCCGCGGACCGGGCCCCAAAGATGTAGGCCAGGGTCGCGACCCAGATGAAGCCGAGGTTGGCCATGGCCGCCGGCCACGGCTGCTCCAGCACCGGGAAGAAGAAGGCCAGATAGCCGGTGCCGGCGATGGCCACGGCGACATTGCCGGCCAGACAGGCCATCCAGTAGGCGAGCGCCGCGAGATAGCCGGCGAACCGGCCCAGCCCCTGCTCGGCCTGGTCAATCAGTCCGTCCGCGCCGGGCCGGAAGCGCCCCAGCGCGCCGAACATCAGGGCCAGGACCAGGGCGCCGACGCCGCACACCAGCCAGCCGATCAGGCTGGAC
>CAXBPJ010000160.1:0-4813 GCA_963977325.1 uncultured Brevundimonas sp.
CGCGCCCAGCAGGCCGTCCACCTGATCGGCGTCCCACCACCACAACCCAAAGCCGCCGGGGCAGGGGACCATCACAAAGCCAGAGCGATCGAAGGGCGCGTTGGACCGGCCGTACACCCGAGCCGCCTGGCGCGCCGCGCGGCCCGTGGCGGGCGAGGCGAAGCGCTCGAACACGCACAGACGGCGATCGATCAGGGCGACGGGCGGCAGCAGGGGCGTCGAGCCCTCGGCGACCGTGGTCAGGCCGCCGTCGGCGCTCAGGCGCTCAAGGCGCGGCGACAGGAAACGGTTCAGCATCGGCAGGCTCGGTTCGCCGCTCGGCGGCGGTCATGGGCGTGAAGCTGCGGTCCTCGACCCACACCGGCTTTTCCCGGTCGGACGGCGAGACGGTGATCCGCGAGCGGTAGGCGATCCCCCGCCGCCGGTCCAGCGCCTTGAGCGCCACTCGGCCGGTCGGGAAGGTGGTCGAGACCTCATAGGACGAGGTGTCGGGCACGCCGGCGACGGCGGCGAACTCGGCGAAGGTGGTGAACGGTCCGGCGGCGCGCCGTTCGGCGGCGGCCACGGCGCGCTCGGGCGCGGCCCCGAACAGAATGACCATGGCCTCGGGGGTCATGGTGTTGATGTTGAAGGCGAAGGTGGTCGGATCGGCGGTCAGATGGTCACGCAGGGCGCGGAACCGGCCCCGCTCAACGGCCTCGTGGAAGCCCAGCAGGCCGGAGATCTCCTCCACGCGCGACAGGCCGCCGTTCTGCGGACGCCCGGCGCCCTCGCGCACATAGTCGTCGATTTCAGCGCCAGAGGGCTGACGGAAATCATCCGCGTCGAGGTAGTCGGTCAGCCGGTCGGCGAACCGCGCGGCCTCGCTCTGCGGGAGCCCCAGGACCTCGAAGAACCGCCGCGCCTGGATCGGATCCAATGTGTTCAGATTGGCCAGACCGCCCCCGTCCTGGACCTGCACCGTCAGGGCCGTACCCGGGATCGGCCCGTCGGGCAGGCGATACGGGCGGCCATCCAGGCGAAGTTCGGCGGTCGGCACCCCCAGGTCAGCCACGCCTGAGCCATAGGTTTCCTCCAGCGACGCCCGCCGCCTCCCGATGGCGATGGCCTGTTCCGACAGCGGCTCGGTCGACATCAGCCAGGCGACCTCCGCCTCGGCCGTCAGGGCCGCCTCGCGGAAACGGATGTCCTCGCGCGCGGAACGGGCCTCCTCGGTCAGGCTGTCCAGCGACAGGATGACGACCAGAAAGACCAGGGTCACCACGGCCACGACGGTCAAAACCGCCGGCATGACGAACCCCTGGCGTCGGCGGGCGGGGCGGCGCGTCATGACAGGTTGAACTGTTCGCGGACATAGTAGTTGGCCGGGCGGCCGGAGCTGGCCATGCCCACGACATCCACCTCGCCCGTCTCGTCCGTCAGCCGCACCCACAGCTTCTGCTCGGTCATGACCAAGACGTCCTCGCCGGTCGCGACCGGGAGCTCGATGTCGTTGGTCCAGCCCGTCAGCCAGGTCTGGGCATCGAACGAGACGGAGAAGGTCATGGCGTCGTCCGAAGTCAGGAGGATCACCGCGTCGTCCGAGCCCGCGCGCGAACAGGCCAGTTGCGACCCGCCGCCCTCGACCGGCTGTATCTCCAGCCTCAGCCCCCGTACCGGCCCGGCCGGCGCGCAGGCTGTTCCCCGCGACAGGACCGCGTCGCCGGTCACGAAGGTCTCGGCCACATAGACCGGCTCCAGCCGGTAAGTGGCGGGCACGGCGTTGCCAGGCGCCAGGACCAGCCCCTCGATCAGGGCCCGGTAGCTTTCGGTCGAGACCGCGGCGTCGGCCGACGCCAGGGCGGTGCGGCCCAAGCGGAACCCGGTCTCCGTCGCTCTCGCCCCGATGCCGAAGACGAGCATCATCGCCATGCCCCCGATGGCCAGGACCACCAGCGCCTCGATCAGCGAAAAGCCGGCGCGCGACCGGCGGCGGGCGAATGGCATCGGCAAAGGTCGGGGCCCCGAAAACTCGACCAGACCCTAATGCCTTGGCTTTCGGGCGACAAATGGTCTAGCCGCACGGGTCATGAGCAGCGCGCCAGATCCCTTCTTCCAGGTCGCCCTGGGGCGTTCGGGCACCACGGTCGCCATGAAGCTGTTCGCGGCTCATCCCGATGTCGTGGCCCATATGGCGTATCCGCTGGAGCTGCGGGCCTACGCCCTGGCTCTGCATCCGGATGACGAAGGCCTGATGAACGGCGCGCGCCATTATCGCGACCTCGCGCCCTTCACCGAGGCGGACCGGAGCGCGATCGATGCAGGGCGCGGACCGGATGTGGAGGCGGTGCGCGACCTCTACCGCCGCATGGCCGCGAACCAGGGCAAGGCGTCGCCGCGCTACGCCACCGAAAAATATCCGCCCCGCCTCGACCTCGCCGCCGCGCGCGCCCAGGCGCCGGGGCTGAAGGCGCTCTTCCTGGTCCGCGACCCGCGCGACGTGCTCAGCTCCGCCCGCGCCTTCGATGAGAAGCGCGGCTATCGCGGCTTCGTGGAGCGGGAAGGCGACACCGAGGAGGCGGTGGTAGCGCGCTACGCCGGCCTCTACGCCCGGCTGCTGGATCTTCACAGCGCCACGCCCGACGGCATCCTGGTTCGCTACGAAGACTTGATCACCGAGCCGGCGCGAGAGGCGCGACGCGTGTTCACTTGGCTGGGGTTGGATGCGTCGGACGAGGTCGTCGACGCGGCGGTCGCGGCGGCGACGGCGAAGAAGCCAGGGCGGCATCTGACGGCGGCGTCGGTGCCCGAAACCGTCGGTCGCTGGCGAGAGGCCCTCTCGCCACAGCTGGCCGACCTTATCTCTCAACGGCTTGCGGCCCCGCTTGCCGCCTTCGGCTATCCGGCCTAAGGCGGTTTCGGGGAGCGTGAGGCCCGTCGGGTCTCGATGAGGGAAGCCGCGCGCCATGGGCCGCAGGATCGTCATCGGAGCCACCATCGCGATCGCGGGCCTCGTTGGGTCCGCTGTCGGCGCGTCCGGTGTTCTGGGTCGTGGCGAGGCCGTGGCCGCACCGACGCCCCCGCCCGTGGTCGGCGAACCGATGCCGGTCGTCGCGTCGGTGCCCGCCGAGGCCGATGAAACGCCCAAGCTTTCGCGCGCCGAAGCCCTCAAGGCCAAGCTTCAGGGATACAGCGCCGAACGTGACCAGCGGATCAAGGATGGCCGGCTGAAGCCGCTTCCTCCGCCCGAGCCCGCACCGCGCGCTCGGCCGAGGCCATCTATTACGAGGCCCGTTCGGAATCCGAGGCCGGCCAGCGCGCCGTCGCCCAGGTGATCCTCAACCGCTTGGCCGATCCGACCTATCCCCAGAGCGTCTGCGGCGTGGTCTATGAGCACAAGGCGGGCGCGCGGACCTGCCAGTTCAGCTTCACCTGCGACGGGTCGATGAACCGGGGGATCACGGACCAGGCGTCGTGGACTCGCGCCCAGCGCCTGGCCGAGGAGGCGCTGTCGGGCAAGGCGCGCGCCGACACCGTGGCCACCCACTATCACACCGACTATGTGGCGCCGCGCTGGGCCCGGGCCTTCCAGGAAGTCGCCCGCATCGGCGCCCACATCTTCTACGACGGCCGCGGCGACCGCGATCCGAAGTAGAGACGGATTGGATCAGTCGACGGCCGCCCCGTCCGGCGCGGGGAAGGGACGCGGCCCGGCCTCGCCCGTCAGTTTCAGGCTACCGCGATTCACCTGGCTCCGCCGCCACTGCAGCCCGGCGAAACGATAGGCCGAGCGCGGGGGTGAATAGTGCTCGTCGTTCTGCGCCCCCGATCCCGACCGGGTCAGGGAGCCGGCGTGGAGCAGCCCCAATGTCAACGGCTGTCGCAGCTGCGCCAACCGCTCCGGCCCGAAGTGATCCAAGGTCCGACGCCAGTGATCCAGGTCGCCATCGATCCGCACCCGGTCATAGACGCCCACCGCCTCCAGCACCTCGCGCCGGCGATAGAACGGCGATCCGGGATTGATGTGGGTCCAGCCGCCCGAGGTGCGGCGGATGAAGGGCATGCCCTCTGCGTCGATCCGCAGCCAATTGGAGCGCGTCGCCACCAGCTCAGGCTCGACCTCCATGACCGCCATATGACGCTCGATCCGACGGGGATGGGCCCAGTCGTCACCGTCATGACAGACCCAGTAGTCGCCTCGCGCCCGCTCCAGCGCCCGATTCTTGGAGACATAGGTGCCGAGATTCTTCTCATTGGCGATGACGGTGATGCGCGGATCGCGCTCGGCGGCCGCCCTGAGCATCCCCAGGGTGCCGTCGGTCGACAGATCATCGACGGCCAGGATCTCCAGATTGCCGTGGGTCTGGTCCAGCAGCGATCGCAAGGCATAGTGCAGCGTCGGCTCGGCGTTGAACACGGTGATGATGACGCTGACCAGGGGCCCGTCTTGGCGCCGCTCAAGGCCGGGCACGGCCAAGCGGTCGAAGCGTAGCGGCCGGCCGTCGTCGGCCACCGGGTTTTCCAGTCCGAACCCGTCGAAATAGGCGGCGAAGGCGCGGGCGTAGTCGCTCCATCGCCCCTGGGTCCAGGCGACCGAGGCCGCCGCCATGGTCAGCTCGATCGTCGGCCGAGTCTTGAGCGCCGCGTGCCGCGCCAAGTGCGTATCGAGATGCGCCTTGGCCGTGTCGGGATCGTTTCGAAGCAGGGGCAGAAAGACGTGCAACCCCTCGGCATTGCTGGACTCGGCGGGCGAATAGGCGATGCGCCGCGCCAGGCGCAGGCCACGCGCTGGGTCGCTGCGCCACACCGCGTTGAGCAGCCGTTGCGGATTGGC
>CAXBPJ010000161.1:0-4799 GCA_963977325.1 uncultured Brevundimonas sp.
TTCCTGCGTCTTTATCTGGCGACGCTGGGCTGGGTCGGAGCCGTGCTCGCGGTCGGCGTCATCTTCCAGATGCTGCACTATTTCGCCGCCCTGTGGCGGGCGCGCCAGATCGAGGCCGTCATCGACCTGGCGCGCATCGAACGCGGCGTCTCGATCGCCTCAGGCGACCGTGCGTCGGATGGGCAGTAGGCCCCTCAAGCTCGGATCCCGCAGCC
This sequence comes from uncultured Brevundimonas sp., assembly GCA_963977325.1. Classification (GTDB taxonomy): domain Bacteria; phylum Pseudomonadota; class Alphaproteobacteria; order Caulobacterales; family Caulobacteraceae; genus Brevundimonas. Next base: position 216 of record CAXBPJ010000161.1, read on the forward strand.
AGAGGCCACCCCACATGACCAGACCGAGATAGACGCCGAACAGCGTATGGCTGAACAGCGGGCTGTCGACGTGCAGGTGAGTGGCGATGGCCCCGCCGAGGAGGGCGGTCATCCATACCGCGCCCAGAAGGCTGGTGCGGCGCCACGCATAGAGCAGCGTCCCCATCAGTTCGATCGCACCGATCATCGGCACGTCCGCGGCATCGATGTTGAGCGAGCGGATGTAGGTGGCGCCCGCCTCCGGCATCAGGAATTTCGGAGCGATCGAGGCGCCGAGCATGAACAGGACGAACAGACCGCTGAGCACACGGCCGGTCCACACCATGGGCGAGGCCTTCATGGTTGGGTCTCCTTGAGTGAGGGGGGGGCGGGCGCGGCGCGAGGGGCCGTGCCCGCACGACACTAGGCCTTGGGTTCGCCGTTGGTGTTGATCATCCAGGGCACGCCGAACTTGTCGATGCAGGCTCCGAAGCCGGGGGACCAGAAGGTCTTTTCGAAGGGCATGACCACCTTGCCGCCTTCGGACAGGGCGTCGAACCAGCGGCGCGCCTCGTCGGCGTCGTTGCTGTGCAGGCTGACGTCGAAGCCGTTCTTGGGCTTGGTGATGTTGGGGGCCCACTGCACGTCCATGTCGGCGCCCATGATCGACTGGTCGCCCACATCCATCCAGCAGTGCATCAGCCAGTCATTGTACTTGGGATCGCCCTGCATCTCGGGCGGCCCGTCAGCATAGCGCATGGCGGCGGTGATCTTGCCGCCCAGCACCTGGGCGTAGAAGTCGAAGGCTTCGCGGCATTGGCCGTTGAAGCTGAGGCTGGGCACGATCTTCATGGTCGTCTCTCCCTTTGACCCGGTTCAGTCGGGATTGGCCGCTAGCCAGGCCTCCAGGCGGTCGATCGTGGAATTCCAGCCGTGCTTGTGGCCGGCCAGGCTGCGTTCGGATTTCAGACCCGCATGGGTGAAGTCCACGACGGTGCGGCCGTCTTCGGTTTCGGCCAGATCGACCATGACCAGAGTCTCGACCGGCGGGCCGTCCTCGTGGCTGTCGTCCCATTTGAAGGTGAAGACGAGGCGCTCAGGCTCGACGATCTCTCGATAGACGCCGCCCTGCCAGAGTTCTTCGCCGGTCTCGGGGGATTTGAGGCCAATGCGCCATTCGCCGCCGACGCGGAAGTCCGAGGTGACGCTGAACGCCGGCCACTCCACTGGGCCCATCCACAGAACCAGCACCTCCGGCCGGCTCCATGCCCGCCACACCAGGGCGCGCGGCGCGTCGAACCTTCGCTTTAGGCGCAGCGTCGGCCGGAGGTCGAGGTCGTCGGCGATGGGCATGGCGGGTCTGATCCGGGCTGGCGGTCAGTCTACAGGGTCTTGACGATCTCGTTGAGCTGATCGGCGACCTGGCCCCAGCCTTCGTGGAAGCCCATCTCGACGTGCTGATTCATGGCCGCTTCATTCCAGTGGCTGGCGGTGGCGGTGTATTTCGTCTTGCCGTCCGCGGTGGGTTCAAGCTCGATGCGGGCGACCATGAAGGGCTGGCCGGACGGCTCCCAGTCCGGGGTGAAGGCGTCGGTCGAGATCAGACGGCGGTTCGGGACCACTTCCAGAAACACTCCGGAGTTCGGAAAGCGCTCGCCGTCCGGCCCGTGCATGACGAAATTCATTCGGCCGCCGGGGCGCGGTTCGATCACACAGTCGCTGATCGACCAGGGCTTGGGCGCGAACCACTGGCTGAGGATGGCCGGGTCGGTATAGGCGCGGAACACCTTCTCGGGCGGCGCGTCGATAATGCGCTCAAGCACAAGGTCGAAGCTGTGGGCGACGCCGTCGGTGTCGCAGGGGTTCGCGTCAGTTTCTTGGGCCATCGTCTTTTCCTTTCTGAACGTTACGGAGGTAGGCTTCGAGGCGATCGAAGCTCTGATCCCAATAGCGGCGGTAGTGTTCGAGCCAGTCGGCGACGCCCTTGAGCGCCAGCGGCTCCAGTCGGGCGGGCCGCCACTGGGCCTCGCGGCCCCGGCTAATCAGCCCGGCCTTCTCCAGCACCTTGAGATGTTTCGACACGGCCGGAAGGCTCATATCGAAGGGTTTGGCAAGCTCGTTGACGCTGGCCTCGCCCTGGGTCAGCCGCGCCAGGATGGCCCGACGGGTCGGGTCGGCCAGGGCGGCGAACTTGGCGGAAAGGTGATCCGGTTCCGACTGCATAACCGGACAGTTAAATAACGCCGACGGCGTTGTCAACCGATCAGTTAAATGCCGCGCCGTTTGGCTTGATTATCGCCCAAGCAGTCTCGCGGCTTCGGGAGCAAAGTAGGTCAGCACCCCCGCGCAGCCGGCGCGATTGAAGGCGGTCAGGGTCTCGATCATGGCGCGGTCGCGGTCCAGCCAGCCGTTGGCCACGGCGGCCTGGATCATCGCGTACTCGCCCGACACCTGATAGGCGAAGGTCGGCACGCGGAAGGTGTCCGAAACGCGCCGCACGATATCCAGATAGGGCATGCCCGGCTTGACCATCACCGCATCGGCGCCCTCGGCGATGTCCATGGCGACCTCGCGCAGAGCCTCATCCGAATTGGCGAAGTCCATCTGATAGCTCTTTTTGTCGCCGCTCAGCATGGCGGCCGAGCCCACCGCCTCGCGATACGGGCCGTAGAACGCTGAGGCGTATTTGGCGGCGTAGCTGAGGATAAGAGTGTCGTGAAAGCCGTTGGCCTCCAGCGCCTCGCGGATGGCCTGGACGCGGCCGTCCATCATGTCCGAGGGCGCCACCACATCGGCCCCGGCATGGGCCTGGACGAACGCCTGTTCCGCCAGCCGTTCAAGACTGGCGTCGTTCAGGATGCGGCCATCCTCGACCACGCCGTCGTGGCCGTGGTCGGTGTAGCAGTCGAGCGCCACATCGCACATGACGCCGATCTCGGGCGCGGCGTCCTTGATGGCCTTGATGCAGTCGGGAATCAGGCCGTCGGGGTCTGTGGCGCCGGTCCCGACCGCGTCCTTGGTCGCGGCGTCGACATTGGGGAACAGGGCGACCAGGGGAATGCCGAGGTCACGCGCCTGGACCGCAGCCTTGGCCGCCTCGGCCGGGGATAGGCGGAACACGCCGGGCATGCAGGGCACGGGCAAGCGGGCCTCGGGACCGTCATGGACGATCAGCGGCCAGATCAGGTCGGCGGGCGTCAGGGCCGTCTCGGCGACCAGGCTTCGCACCCAGGGCGCCGCGCGCAGGCGGCGCGGGCGGGCGAGTGGGAAGGGCGCGGGCTGGAAGGGCAGGGACATGGCGGCCCTATACCGCCGAACGGACGTCCGTGTGAACGAAGTCGTCGCCCTTGAAGAGCAGGGGCAGGCCGGTCGCCTGGGCCAGGGCGTAGCTCATGCAGTCGCCATAGTTCAGGCCGGCGCGATGGCGGCCCTTGCCGAAGCGGCGAAAGGCCTCGAGGGCGAGGGCGGCGTGTCTTTCGTTCAGCGGCACGGTTGTGACGTGAGCATCCGTGAAAAGGGCGTTCAGCTCCGCCAGACCAATGTCGCCGCGGCGACTCAAGGTGATCATCGACGTTTCAAAGAGCGTTGGGGCGCCAACGAAGATCGCCGTCGCATCGGCCATGCGTTGAACGAAAGCGTCCGCCTCCGGCTCTCCCTGCAAGATCGCCAGTAAGGCCGAACTGTCGATAACCATCAGTTCGGCAGACCGTTTTCATCCCACCCCATGATTTCGTCGTCCGTGCGATGATCGAGGATAGGGAGGGCAGCGCTTCTTCTGGAAATTTCCTTGAGGCGAGCCGATATATCAGCGCGCTCGCCCCGCTTCAGTCGTTCGCGCGCCAGCCTTTCGCTCAGCGCCGTGCGCACCGCGACGGTCAGACTCTCGCCCGTCAGCTTTGCGACCTGACGCGCCAGGGTGTCGGTTTCTGGATCTTTCAAGCTTAAGGCCATCGCGAGATTCTTTCTAGAAAGTCGTGTCAAATATAGAACGGCGTGTGGCGCGAGGCAAGAATACCCCGGCCCTCCCGTTTCGGCGTGATCTGGCCTAGAAGCGCCGAAACATCGAGGAAACGCTTCATGGACTTCGCCCTCTCCGACGACCAACGCGCCATTCAGGATGCCGCGCGCGCCTTCGCCGAGGCGGAGTTCCTGCCCAACTCCGCGCGGTGGGACGAGGACAAGCACTTCCCCGTCGACGTCATGAAGCAAGCCGCCGAGATGGGCTTTTGCGGCATCTATACGGGTGAGGAGCACGGCGGGCTGGCGCTGGGGCGGGTCGAGGCGGCTGTGATCTTCGAGGAGCTGTCGCGAGGCGATGTCTCGACCGCCGCCTTCATCTCGATCCACAACATGGCGACCTGGATGATCGACAGCTTCGGCTCCGACGATCTGCGCGGCCGCTATGTCCCGGAACTGGTCGGGATGGACAAGATCGCCAGCTACTGTCTGACCGAGCCGGGCTCGGGGTCCGACGCGGCGGCGCTCAGGACCACGGCGCGGCTTGATGGCGACCACTATGTGCTGAACGGATCCAAGGCCTTCATTTCGGGCGCGGGGACGTCGGACGTCTATGTAGTCATGGTCCGCACCGGTCAGGACGGGCCC
>CAXBPJ010000162.1:0-4790 GCA_963977325.1 uncultured Brevundimonas sp.
GGAAGAGAGGGCGCGACTCATCGCGGGTCGCGCCGATCACGTGGATATCGCGTCGCGTCGCGAGCGATGCAAGGTTGGGCGATCGTCCGGGGACGTGTCAGGGCTGGTACGGCTGGGGGCCGGCCCGGGGTGACACACCGCGCGCCAGGTCCGACGAGAGTGTCAGGGCGCCCGTGCCGCCGTTGAGCCTTGCGCGATAGATCTGCATGTTCTCCATCACCCGCATCATGTAGTTCCGCGTCTCGGTAAAGGGCGCGCATTCGATGAAGTCCACGGGATCGACCATGCTTCCGCGCGGATCACCGCAACGGATGGGCCAGTCCCGCGCCCGACCCGGTCCGGCGTTGTAGCCCACGGTGGCCAGCAGCATCGAGCCGCCGAAATTGTTCATCAGCTCGGCCAGGTGATAGCTGCCGAGCTGCATGTTGTAGTCCGGCTCCCACAGCATTTCGGGCGAGTACGGCAGCCCCAGGCGGCGCGCGACGCCGGATGCGGTCGAAGGCAGGAACTGCATCATGCCGCGCGCGTCAGCCGAGGAGCGGGCGCGGGGGTCGAAGCTGGATTCCTGACGGGTGATGGCCAGGGTGAACTCGATCGGCGCGGCCCCCGGCACGGCGGTAGGGATCCGGATCGGATACTGGCGCTCGGGCATCAGCACGCCGCGCTGGCTGGCGGCGCGGCCGATCATCATGGCGGTGAACCCCTCACCATAACCGTTGGCCATGTCCATCAAGAGCGCCAGCTGGGCCGGCGTCGGCACGTCGTCATCCAACTGATAGGCGAAGACGCGGAACAGGCTGGTCTCGCCCGTCTCGCCCAGAATGCGCATGGCGCGCACCACCTCATTGGCCTCAAAGGCGGCGATGTCCTGAGGCGTGGGCGACGGATCACCGGGCAGGGTTATGGAGGTATGGCCCGCCTTTTCGGCCGCCAGCTGGCCGTAGAAACTCTGAATGTGCTGGGCGCCCTCGGTGTAGAAGGTCTGGGCGGCGGCGGTGTCACCCCGCGCCTCGGCCGCCCGGCCCAGCCAGTACAGCGCCCGCCCCTGGGTGATGGGGGTCGAAGAGGCCTGACGCAGCGCCTCGAAATGCCTGGCCGCTGTGGCGGGGTCGTTCAGCTTGGTCAGGGCCCCCCAGCCGGCGAAGAACTCGGCGTCGACCATGCGCTCGCCGCCGGGGAAGCCGTGCCCAGCCATGGAATCATAGGCGCCGCGCCAGTTGTTGAGCTGCAGGGCGTCGAGGAAATAGTTGCGACGCTCGCTCCACAGGCTGCTCTGGCCATCCGAATGGCTGGGCGCCGGCGGCAGCAGCGACAGCAGGCTCCATGCCTCGGACTGGCGGCTCTGGCTTCGCAACAGCTTGACCCGCTCCAGAACCACATTGGGATCGGCCGCGACCGATGGGCTGAGCCCCGCCACGATGGTGTCCGGGGCATAGGCCCCCTGCAGCGACATCGCCGCATTGGCGGCCGCCGCCTTGTTCGGCGAGGCGAGAGAAACCATCGCCTGGGTCGCCGGGCCATGCGGCCCGCTGAGCAGGGTCGTCAGGCGCGCGTCGTGATCGGCCTGGGTCAGCCAGCCGCCCCAGCGGCCGAGCACGCGAGATTGCTCGGTCGCCTCGAACGACTGGTCCCGCCACCAGCGGCGCACCAGTTCCGTCGCCTCGCCCGACCGGCCTGTGGCCTCCAGGGCTCCAGCCAGGGCGATCATGCCCTGGGCCGTGACCGGCTCGGCCCCGTCGAAAAAGGCGATCACCTCCGCCGGCGGCGCCCCGGCGCGGTCCAGCGCCATTTCGGCGTCGCTGATTCGGCTGTCGGCGCGGGGCCAGCCCGCCATCTCGCGCTTGAACCGGGCCAGTTCGACATAGCTCATCTGCGACCCGGAGGTGTCGATCAGCGCCCACTGGACCAGCTTTCTCGCCGTCGGATCGCCGATGCGCGCCATGGCGGACTGGGTCGCGGGAATGTCGCGCGACCGCGCGGCGGCCAGACCCTCGCGGAATGCCATGGCGTCCATGTCGTTCAGCACACGCGGCTGATAGCCCTGGGTCTGGGCGACCTGCGACTGGACGGCGTAGGGCTGGGGTCCGCTGGGCGGCGCCAGGTCCTGAACCGAGGGCGCGAGCGAACCGGCCAGGGCGGCCGCCAGGGTCGTGATGAGCATCTTCAGCCTTGTCTCCATGATGTCGGTTGCGGCGGGATCGCCGCCAACCTACCCTTCCGCGCCGCGGCGACGGCCCCCCGATCGCCGTCCACATCACGCAAGACTTTGGCTTTTTCCCGATGACCGGCCCCTTGTTCAAGGGTGTGATCCCCGCCCTGATCACACCTCTTCGTGACGGAACCCTCGACGAGGACGCCTTTACGCGCCTGCTGGAGCGTCAGATCGCCGCTGGCGTGGACGCCGTCGTGCCGGTCGGCACCACCGGCGAAGGCGCCACCCTGACGGACGCCGAGGCCGATCGGGTGGTCGAGCGGACCATTGAGATCGCCGCCGGCCGCGTGCGCGTCATCGCCGGCTGCGGCAGCCCTTCCACCGCCAAGGCCATCGAGCGTGTGCGCCACGCCAAGACGGTCGGCGCCGACGGGGCCCTGGTGGTCACCCCCTATTACAACCGGCCCGGTCAGCCCGGCCTGATCGCTCATTTCGAGGCCATCGCCGAGGCGGTGCAGCTGCCGATCCTTCTCTACAACGTGCCCGGCCGCACCGGCATCGACATGACCGACGACACGGTCATCCACTTGGCGAAGCATCCCAACATCGTCGGCATCAAGGACGCCACCGGCGATCTCGGCCGCGTGTCGACTCAGCGAACCCGCATCGACAAGCCCTTCGCCCTGATCTCCGGCGACGACCCCAGTTGGCCCGGCTATCAGGCGCAAGGCGGCCACGGCGTCATCTCGGTGACCGCCAATGTCGCGCCCGAGGCGATGGTCGCCCTGCGTGACGCCGTCGACGCCGGCGACTGGGCGACCGCCCGTCACTGGCAGGACCGTCTGATCGCCCTGCACAAGGCTATGTTCGTCGAGGCCTCGCCCGGCCCGGCCAAGTATGCGCTGTCGAAACTGGGCCTGTGCGCCGACGAATTGCGCCTGCCGCTGGTCTCGATCAGCGACGGCGCGCGGGGCGTGATCGACGCCGCTCTGCGGGATGCGGGCCTGATCTGATGGCCGACAAGGACAGCCAGGCGAAGACCCTCGCCGAGAACCGGCGGGCGCGCTTCGACTATTTCCTCGAGGAGACGATCGAGGCCGGCCTGGTTCTGACCGGCACCGAGATCAAGTCTCTCCGCCAGGGTCGGGCCAACATCGCCGAGAGCTATGCGGCGGTGGAGGGGCGCGAGATCATGCTGGTCAATGCCGACATCCCGCCGTTCAAACAGGCCAATCGCTTCAACCACGAGCCGCGCCGGCACCGGAAGCTGCTGCTGCATCGCCGTCAGATCGACAAGCTGATCGGGGCCGTCCAGCGCGAGGGCCGCACCCTGATCCCGACGCGGCTCTATCTGAACGCCGCGGGCAAGGCCAAGCTCGAGATCGCCGTCGCCAAGGGCAAGAAGGCCCACGACAAGCGCGAGGCCTCGGCCGAACGCGACTGGCAACGCGACAAGGCCCGGCTGATGAAAGAACACGGCTGATCGCCCCCACGTGGGAACCTTAGCCGGAGATCGACGATCTCTCCGGCATGGGCGCCGCTGAAATTCTCGGATCGGCCGGCTGGCTGATCACCGCCGCCCGCTACGTCGCCGCCGGGCTTGAGCTGGCGGGGGTGGCGGTGATCCTGGTGTCGGTGATCGTGGCGGGCGTCGGCTATATGCGTACCGGGCTCGCCGGCGACTGGCCTGCCGCCTACGACAAATGCCGGGCCAATCTCGGGCGCGGCATCTTGTTGGGCCTCGAATTGCTGGTCGGCGCCGATATCATCGCCACCGTCACCGCGCCCCTGACGTTCGAGAGCGTCGGCCTGCTGGCCGTGGTGGTGCTGATCCGGACCTTCCTCAGCTTCGCCCTTGAGACCGAGATCGAAGGCCAGTGGCCCTGGGATCGACGCTCCGCCGAACGCAGCCACCCCGAGCCGGACGCCAAGCCGACGCGCGCACCCCGCCGCAAGCCCCCCGCGCCGCGCTGAATGCCCCGTTTTCCCTGCGCCCGACTCAGGCGTTAGAGTGATCCATGAGCCGCCCTCCCCGCCGACCCGCCAAGACCCGCGTCCAAGGCCTGCCCGACAAGGACACGCTCGTCCGTTTCCTGGCCGAAGCCGGCGAAGCTGAGAAGGCCGACATCGCCCGCGCCTTCGGTCTCAAAGGGGCCGAGCGGCGTCAACTGCGGGAGATGCTGCGCGAGCTTGAGGCCGAGGGCCGTCTCGGCAGGCGCGGCCGCAAGGGGTTCGCCGAAGCCGGCGCCCTGCCCCCCGTCGGCGTGGCCGACGTGGTCGAAAAGGATGTCGACGGCGACCTGTTCGTTCGGTTGGCCAAGGGCGGAGAAGACGCGCCCCGGGCCCTGCTGCTGCCCGACCGCGACGCCAGGTCCGGCCCCGCGCCCGGCGTCGGCGACCGGCTGTTGGTCAAGTTCGAACAGCAGGACGGCGACTGGACCGCGCGCCTCGTCAAACGCCTGGGCCAGAGCGCGCACCGGGTGCTGGGCGTGGTGCGCAAGGGCGGCCGGGAGACGCGGATCGAACCCGTCGATCGCCGTTCCAAGGATGTCCTGGTCATCGACCGCGATGCGGCGGCGCCCCTGCGCGACGGCGATCTGGTGGTGGCGACCGTCCTGCCCGGCGCCCACCGCTACGG
>CAXBPJ010000163.1:0-4789 GCA_963977325.1 uncultured Brevundimonas sp.
AGCCAGCGAGTTAGCCGGCCGCGCTCCGCGTCCAGCTACGCGTGTAGCACCGGTTCTCAGGGCTCTCGGCTTGGCGCTAATTAGAAACTCGAATGGATCATTTAGCGCCGCGAGCTGTGAAATCGGACGTTAAATGTTTCCAAGACTTCCGTGCGCGCGGGCTGTAAAACTTATAGAGCCGGTCGGGTAAGGGCGGTCTGCGCCCGGGCCATTTCAGTCTCATGAAGGCTCTTCAAAGGCGCCCAATGATGGTTTCTAGCGCCGCCCAAACAGCCGCTCCAAATCCGCCAGCTTGAGCTCCACATAGGTGGGTCTGCCGTGGTTGCATTGGCCGCTGTGGGGGGTGGCTTCCATCTGTCTGAGGAGGGCGTTCATTTCGGGGGCGCTCAGGACACGGCCGGCGCGGACGCTGCCGTGGCAGGCCATGGTGCCGCAGATGGCGGCGAGGCGCTCCGCGAGGCTGAGGGCCGCGCCGTGTTCGGTCAGGTCGTCGGCGATGTCGCGGATCAAGCCCTGGACGTCGGTGTCTCCGAGCAGGGCGGGCGTCTCGCGCACCAGGACGGCGCCGGCGCCGAAGGGCTCGACGATCAAGCCCAGTTCGGCCAACTGGTCGGCGGCCGAGGCGACGCGCTCGGCCTCGGCGGGGTCCAGCTCGACGACCTCGGGGGCCAGCAGGGCCTGGCGGGTGACCTGGCCCTCGGCCATCTGGGTCTTCATCCGCTCATAGACCAGGCGTTCGTGGGCGGCGTGCTGGTCGACCACCACCAAGCCGTCACGGGTCTGGGCGACGATATAGGTCCCGTGCAGCTGGGCGCGGGCGGCGCCGAGGGGGAAGTCGACCTCGCGGTCGAGGGCGTAGGGGTTAGGGCTTAGGGCGTAGGGCGTCGGAGCGGGGCCCGGTTCGACGCGAGCGCTGCGTTCGTTGAGGCCGGGGAGGATCTGGGTCGTGGCGGGGGCGGACCAGCCAGTCCAGCCGCTGTAGCCCTGAGCTGGGGCTCCGCCTGTCCCTACTCCCCACTCCCTACTCCCTACGCCCTGACCCACGCCGCTGTGCGCGGTGAAGCCCGCCAGCACGTTGTCCGCCACCGTTGTCGAGGCGCGGTGGCCGGCGGCGTGCAGAGCGTGGCGCAGGCCGCCCACGATCAGGCCACGGACGCCCGAGGGATCGCGGAAGCGCACCTCCGCCTTGGCGGGATGGACGTTGACATCGACCTGGAGCGGATCGAGGTCGAGGAAGAGGACGGCGGCCGGGTGCCGGTCGCGGGCCAGGAAGTCGGCGTAGGCGCCCCTGAGCGCGCCTTGTAGCAGCCGGTCCTTCACCGGGCGGCCGTTGACGAACAGGAACTGATGGCCTGAGTTGCCGCGCGAATAGGTGGGCAGGCCGGCGTAGCCCGAGAGGCGTACGCCGTCCCGCTCCTGATCGATCAACAGGGCGTTGGCCTCGAAGTCGCGACCCAGGAGGGCGGCGAGGCGGGCCAGGCGGCCCGGGATGTTCGGCCGGCAGGCGCAGGACGGCGCGGCCGTCGATCTCGAGCGTGAAGGCCACGCCCTCATGCGCCATGGCCTGGCGGCGCACCTCCTCGGTGATGGCCATGGCCTCGGCGCGCTCGGACTTCATGAACTTGAGCCGGGCCGGGGTGGCGTAGAACAGGTCGCGGACCTCGACCCGGGCGCCGTGCGGGCCGGGGAAGGCCGAGGGGGCGACCGGGCGTTGGGCCCCCGCCTCGACCGTCACCTGATGGGCGGCGTCCTGGCCGCGCGCGCGGCTGGAGATGGTCAGGCGGGCGACCGAGCCGATCGAGGGCAGGGCCTCGCCGCGAAAGCCCAGGGTGGCGATGCGGAGCAGGTCGACGTCGCCGGCGTCGTCGGGTTCGAGCTTGGAGGTGGCGTGGCGCTCGATGGCCAGCGGCAGTTCCTCGGCCGTCATGCCCTTGCCGTCATCGGCGATCAGCAGGCGGTTCAGGCCCCCGCCCTCGGCCTGGACTAGGATGGACCGGGCGCCGGCGTCCAGGGCGTTCTCGACCAACTCCTTGACCGCGCTGGACGGCCGCTCGACCACCTCTCCAGCGGCGATGCGATTGACGGTCTCGGGCGGCAGGCGGCGGATGGTCATGCGAGTCGGGAGGGTAGCAGGTTGCAGCGCCTGTATCCCAGCGCCGCTCAGTCGTCCCCGCGATCCAGCCAGGCGTCGATCTGGCCGGTCTGACCCTGAACGGTCTCGCGGCGGGCGGTGGCGGCCTCCCGGGCGGCGCGCTCCTCTTCCGGCGAGCGCAGGATGCGGACCGAGGGCTCGGCGGCGGGCGCCGGCTGGCGGCGGGCGCGCAGGTCCTGGATGGTCAGCTGCGACTCGAAGCGATTGCGGTCGGCCTCGTACCGGTTGGCGTCGGCGCGGGCGCGCAGGCGATCCATCTCAAGACGCTGGCGATCGGCTATGTAGCCAGGGTCGGCGGTGACGCCCCGGCTCCACGGCAGGGGATCGCGATAGGCCTGGGCCGCTGCGGGCCCCGCGGTTGCGGCGATCAGTCCGGCGAGGAGGACGACGGTCTTCATGACCGGAAGATGGGCCGCGCGGCGCCGATCGCCAAGCTTGGCCGCAACCATGGGCCCGGCGGCGGGTTGTCGCGGCCTTATCCCATCAACGAACCCAAGGAGCCCCCTCATGGCCCGACTGTCCGGCAAGACCATCGCCGTCCTCGCCACCGACGGCGTCGAATTGATCGAACTGACCGATCCGGTGAAGGCCCTGAAGGGCGAGGGCGCTACGGTGGAGGTGGTCAGCCTGAAGTCCGGCCAGATCCAGGGCTTCAATCATCTGACCCCCGGCGACAAGGTGACGGTCGACAAGACCCTGGAAGAGACCGACGCCGGTCGTTACCACGGCCTGCTGCTGCCTGGCGGCGTGGCCAATCCCGACCAGCTGCGCAGCAGCGAAAAGGCCATCGCTTTCGTCCGCGCTTTTTTTGACGCCGGCAAGCCTGTGGCCGCCATCTGCCACGCGCCGTGGGTGCTGATCGACGCCGGGGTCGTCGAGGGCCGCAAGCTGACCGCCGTCCGGCTGGACCTGAAGAACGCCGGGGCCGAGGTGGTCGACAAACAGGTGGTGGTCGACGAGGGGCTGGTGACCAGCCGTTGTCCCGACGACCTGCCCGCCTTCAACGCCAAGATGATCGAGGAATTCTGCGAGGGCCGACACGAGGGCCAGGCGGAGGCGGCGTCCGAGGCCGGTCGGCCGACGGCTCACTGATGCGCCAGGCGCTGTTCAGAGCGGATCAGCCGGCAGGCGGTTTCGTCGGCGTTCCACCCTGGATAGTGGCGCAGAGGTTGGCCACGGTGGTTCTGCCCCAGTCGCCCAGACCGGCGTGGATCGCGGTCAGATAACCGATCGTATTGGCCGCGGGCCCATCCAGGGCCAGATTGCATCGCTCGAACCGACAGCCGTCCAGCCGGACCGCGCCGCCACCGGAGAAGCGCAGCGTGCAGCCGATAAAGGCGCAGGCGGAATAGCCATTCCCGTCCAGGTCGATGGTCTGGTCGGTAAAGGTCTGGTTCTTGAAATCGGCCATTATCCGGGTCTCCGTGCGGTCGGCGCTGTCTGGCCGGGCTTGCGCCGTGACGCAACCCGTGGCGGCCTCGAAGGCGCGCCTGCGGCTCACAAAGCGTTGAATTCCGGATGTTAAGCCTGATGTCGCATTGACGTCCGGGCTTACGACATCGACAACGGCTCCGCTTGAATTTCGCCCTGAGGGCGAGCGCGGGGGGTTGGGTGAGCGATCGCGTGGCGATCATCGGGGGCGGATTCTCGGGCGCCATGCTGGCCGCGCGCCTGGCGGAATCCGGCGTGGAAGCGGTTCTGGTCGAACGCGGCGAGCGGCCGGGCCTCGGCGTGGCCTATTCCACTCCCTTCGTGTCTCACCTGCTGAACGTGCGCTCGGGGCGGATGAGCGCCCGCGCCGACCAGCCCCGCGATTTCGTCGAATGGCTGGAAAGGCGCCATCCGGACCTGGCTGATCCGGAGGGTTTCGCGCCGCGCCGGGTCTATGGGGAATATGTCCGAGCCCGTCTGGCGACGGTCCAGGCCCAGCACGCCGACCGGCTTCAGATCGTCCGTGGCGAAGCGGTCGGCGTCGATGAGGCTGGAGGATCGCGGCTGGCTGGGTCGGGCGTTGGTCATCTCGCGGCGTGGTCTTATGCCCCGCCCGCATGACGCGGATCAGCCCCGCGTCGAGCCACGCGCCGTCGCGCCGGGATCACTGTCGGCGCGGCTCGCCGCCGGGCGGAAGGCCGCTCGCGCGGAGGGCTGGGGCGTGACCATGGATCGGCTGCGCAGCCTGAATGCGCGGCTGTGGGGCGAACTGGATGGCGTCGAGCGAAGCCGGTTCCTTAGGCACCTGCGCCCATGGTGGGACGTGCATCGACACCGGGTCGCCCCGGACCCGGCCCGTCGGATCGCGGCGCTGATGGCCGAGGATCGGCTGGTGGTCCGGGCCGGGCGGCTGGAGGGAATCGAGACGCGGCGGGGTCGGCTGGAGGTACGCTGGCGGCCCCGGGGTCACACCGCCAGCCAGACCCGACCGGCGGATCGGTTGATCGACTGCACCGGTCCGGGCCACGACCCCACCCGATCGGCCGAGCCTCTTACACGCGCCCTGATCGCGGAAGGACTTGCGCGGCCGGACCCACTGATGCTCGGGCTGGACGTCGACGCCGAAGGTCGCCTGATTGACGCCCGGGGGCGGGCGAGCGCGCGGATTTTCGTTCTGGGCCCCCCGGCGCTCGCCGCTTTCTGGGA
>CAXBPJ010000164.1:0-4764 GCA_963977325.1 uncultured Brevundimonas sp.
GTCCTTGGGCGTGCGCGAGAACGCCAACACCCACTCAATCCGCGACCCGGCCGGCGCCTCGATGTCCAGCTCGGTCTGCTCCCGGGCTGGCAGGCCGGTGTAGGCGGGCGGGGTGATCCGTATCCGTTTCTCGGTCAGGCGGACGGGCCCGGCGCCGGTCACGCGTGGGTCCCCGGCGTCGTTCGCCGCCCCGCCGGTCGCGGACGGCCAAAGCAAACTCGCGGCGACAATCATCGCCGCCGCCACCCAGGCCGCCAGTATCTCGCGCCGCGTCCACGGCGGTCTTAGATCGACCGTCCGCGCCTCGCCGATCCGGGCTTCCAGCCGCTGCCGTTGCAGCCCGGCCAGGCCGTGCGTCTCACCCGGCTCGAACAGCAATCCCGAGGAATCCTCGAACTCCCCCAGCCGCGCATCCAGGGCCGTAATCAGCCAGCCGCGATCCAGTCGCCGCGCCCTCAACCACGCCACACCGACCGTAGCCGCCAACACGACGGCAGCCGTCACCCACGCCGGCCACCCAGTCATCCGCCAGATCACAGCCGCTCCGGCGAGCGCCAGCGGCGCCCCGATCGCCAGCACGTTCAGCGCCGCGCGGGTCCGTGCGGCCCGCTGAAGATCAAGCAGAATGGCAAAGGCGCTCATGCCGCGATCGATCGCCGAGGACGCGTCGCCATCCAACGCTCCAGCGCGAACAGCAGCGCGATCAGCACCGCCAGCCACGATCGCAGCTCCAGCGGCGGCAGCGGATAGGCCGCCGCTCCGGACAGCGGCGCATGGTCGGCCGCCCTCACCCGGGCCGGCTCGAACGCCGGCTCGCCGCCCTCGGTCCATGCCATGGCCACGGCCCGGAAATAGCGCACGCCGCCGGCGTGAGCGTCGTCGTAGCGCACCACCAGTCGCGGCGGCTCAGGCGGATCGACCTCGGCCGGCGACGGCGCCTGCGCGACCCGCCAATCGACGGCTCGGCTCAGCACCGGCCGCTCGGCGTCGACGCCGTCCAGGATCGACGGCGCAACCACCGTCAGGGACGCTTCGGGCGGCAGGCTCGCGTCCAGCTCTCGGAGCAGGCTGATCGGATTGGCGGAAGCGGGAGGCGCAGGCGACGCCAGGTCCGGAAAATCCGGCGCCAGCCACACCCGGCGAGCACCCTCGATCTCGGGCGCGGCGCTTTCCACCGCCCCGGGAACGACGGCGACGACCGGCCGGTCGTCGGTCACCCCGAACAGGGCCGGCTGCGCCAACCACAGCGCCAGCAAGGTCAGCAGCAGCAGGCGCACGGCCAGCAGCCACAGCTCGTCGAACCGCATGCGCCGTCTCGGACGCGGCCGCGCCTCCAGCCAGCGCATCGCGGCGAACTGGACCGTGCGGCTCTCGTTGCGGCGCGCGATATGGATGATCAGCGGGATGGCTAGGGCGGCCAGCGCAGCCAGCCCCAGGGGCGCGAGCAGGGTCGGCGTCAAGCCCGTCCCCCTTGACCGAACAGTCCGCGCAAGGCCTCGTCTTCGGGCCGGTCCAGGAAGTGCTCGACATGCCGCACACCGCAGGCGTCCAGCCGCTCGTCGAGTGCGACGCGGGCCGCCGCGAACCGCGTCAGGAAATCGTCGCGCAACGCCCGGCCATCCCCCAGCAGATCGGCTCCCGTCTCCGGATCGACGAAGCGGTAGCCCTGCTCAAAGGGGAAGTCCCGCTCGTCTGCGGTCAGCACCCGGATCATCGCCACGTCGCGCCCGGCGGCGGCCAGCCGCTCGGCCCCCTCGATCAGCTCATCGTCCATGCCGTCGCTGATCAGCACGATCAGGTCGTGACGGCCGAAACGCTCGCCCAGCGCCGCCACGTCGCGCCGCCACGCGGCTGCTCCGCCAGGCGTTAGTCCCGCCAGGACCGAAGACGCCCGGTCGCGATGGCTCGCCCCGCCGCCAGGCATGATCATCACCGGTCCCGAGACGGTCTCGATCGCCACCCCGAACCGATCGCCCTGGCGCAGGGCGATGTCGATGATGGCCGCCGCCAGCCGCCGCGCCGCGTCGAACCGGCTCCAGCCCGGGCGCCTCAGATCGGCCTGTCCCATGGAGGCGCTGGCGTCGAGAACCAGCCAGATGGCCACCGGGCTCTCGCGCTCGGCGTCGCGGACGAACAGCTTGTCCGACCTGGCATACAGCCGCCAGTCGATCCGCCTCAGGTCGTCGCCGCGCTCATAGGCGCGGTACTGGGCGAACTCCATGCCGCCGCCTCGGTTACGGCTGGCGTGCGCGCCCGCCTGGGCCAGCACGGTCCGGCCTCGGGGGGTGATCTCCAGCCCCCGCAGACGCCCGCGCAGATCCGGCGGCAGTTCGAGCGGCGACATGAACGCCTCAGCCCGGCTGGGGCGGCGGCGTCGCGGCGATCAGGGCGGCGATGACGTCGTCGGCGCTCTTGCGCTCGGCCTCGGCGGCGAAGGACAGCAGGATACGATGGCGCATCACCGGCGCCGCCAGGGCCAGTACATCCGCGCGCGTCGCCGCCAGCCGCCCGCTCAGCAGCGCCCGCGCCTTGGCCGCCAACATCAGCGCCTGACCCGCGCGGGGTCCGGCGCCCCACCGCACATAGGACCGCACCGCCTCGGGCGCGCCCTCCCCCGGCCGGCTGGCGCGCACCAGCCGGGTGATCCAGTCGGCCAGGGCGTCGCTGACGTGAACCTCGCGCGTCCAGCGCTGCAGGATCAGCACATCCTCGGCCGCCATGACAGGCTGTGTCGCCCCACTCTCCGCGCCCGTGGTCCGGACCAGAATGTCCCGTTCCTCGGTCAGACTGGGATAGTCGACCCGGATATTCAGCAGGAACCGGTCCAACTGCGCCTCGGGCAGCGGATAGGTTCCCGCCTGCTCCAGCGGGTTCTGGGTCGCCAGCACGAAGAAGGGCTCGGCCAGGCGATGGGTCACCCCGGCATAGCTGACGGTGTGCTCCTGCATGGCCTCCAGCAGCGCGGCCTGGGTCTTGGGCGGCGTCCGGTTCAGTTCGTCAGCCAGCAACAGGTTGGTGAACACCGGCCCGGGCTGAAAGCGGAAGCTGCGCCGCCCTGTGCCGTGATCCTCCTCAAGAACCTCGGCGCCCAGGATGTCGCTGGGCATCAGGTCCGGCGTGAACTGCACCCGCCGAAACTCCAGCGACAGGGCCTGTCCCAGGGTCCGCGCCAGCAGGGTCTTGCCCAGGCCCGGCACGCCCTCGATCAGACAGTGCCCCCCGGCCATCAGGCCGATCAGCAGCTGTTCGACCACCTCCGCCTGACCCACGATGGACTGGCCGATGGCTGCGCGCAGCCGGGCGACCTGCTCCATCTTCGCGGCGATGTCGGCTTCGGTCGGCGTCGAGGTCATCGGAACTCCGGGCAGCTCAGGCGGTCAGGGCGTGAATGACAATATTGACCGCGAACCTGGTATTGTCCTCGGCCAGGAAGCGCTTGTTTCGCCAGTCGTAATCCCATTCGCAGCCATAGTCCTTGTTGCTGTACAGCACGCCCAGCCGGCCATCGATCACGATGCCCTTCAGATAGTCGTGCACAAGGTCGTCGCCCCAGCCGTTCAGTTCGAAACTGGTCGCGGGCGGCCCATCCGGAAAATCGAAAAAGGCGCTGTAAAGCGCGTGATCGTTGGGCAGCTTTTGCAAGGCGTCACCCCCGAACAGCTCGGCCATCTGGCGCTCGAAGGATTCGGCGAACAGGCCGTCAATGTCGTGATTGCAGTCGTCGACGAAGACGAAGCCGCCATTCCTGACATAGCGCTCGAAATTGGCCGCCTCGGCCTGGGTGAAGTCGACCAGCTTGTGGCCCGCCAGATAGCAGAAGGGCGCGGTCAGCATGGCCGGGTCGGCCAGGTCGATCACCCGCTCCTCGGGATCGACCCTCAGGCTGGTGTAGTCGATCAGGGAGGTCAGCACATTGGCCGGCATCCGCTGGTCCACGTCCCAGTCGCCAGACTGATAGCGCAGCCGGGTGAACCAGAAATCATAGGCCGGTTGGGCTGCCGCGGTCCGGGGCGCAAACCCCGCCGCGGCGCCCAGCGCCAGCCATCGCAGAAAGCGCGCGCGGGTGATCGCTGAATCAGCCACGCGCGCTCACGTCACACCGCGTCCGACAGCGAGGTGAAGGTGAAGTCCCTCAGCCGCATGGCCGGGATCATCATTCCACCGTCCACGCGAACCGGACGCCCCAACTCATCGATATTGTTGAGCATGATCACCGGTGACTCGTTGAAGCGGAAGTTCTTGATCGGATACCTCAGCTCGCCATTCTCGATGTAGAAGGTGCCGTCACGCGTCAGGCCGGTGACCAGCACCGTCTGCGGATCGACCATGCGGATGTACCAGGTGCGGGTGACCAGCACGCCGCGCTCGGTCTCGCGCACCAGGTCGGCGGTCGACTTCGTCCCGCCCGTCATGATCACATTGCCCGGATCGCCCTTGGCCTCTTTTCCCTGTTTCTGCGCCCAGTAGCGGGAGTAGGTCAGGTTGGCGATCTTCCCGTCGTCGACCAGCGCCATGCGCTCGCGCGGCAGGCCTTCCCCGTCCCACGGCAGCACCGGCACGTTTGGGTCCCACGGATCAGAGTAGAGATTCACGCGCGGGTCGAAGACCTGCTCGCCCAGCCGGTTTCCGCCACCCGCCTTGGACAGGAAGCTGCGCCCCTCGTCAGCCTGGCGGGCGTCGAAATAGTTGAGCATGAAGGACACCAGCCCCGAGGCCGCGGCGGGCTCCAGGACCACCGTGTACTTGCCCGGCTCCAGCGCCCGC